>JANLIP010000016.1 GCA_024654165.1 Candidatus Kaiserbacteria bacterium
CAAAAATATAATCGGACGGCACTGCGTGTCGTCCTCGTTATTTTTGCGGAGAGGGAGGGATTCGAACCCTCGGACCAGTTTTACCCGGTCAGCACATTAGCAGTGTGCTGCATTCGACCGCTCTGCCACCTCTCCTTAATCTCTCGTCTTCGCGCTCTACCATACCACGTAGAGCGCGATGAATCACGTTATTTACATCCCTACAGCACGCAGGGCGAGGCCGATGGCGTTTGCGAAAATCGGGCCGGCGTCGTGCAAGCTTCCCTCAAGAACAATCGGGCCCTTGGTGCGATTAAATGGCCTGGCGACTTCCGCGGGCAGTTGGAGTTTTGTTTTCAGATAGTCCTCAATGCCCATCATGCGGGCCCCGCCGCCTATCAAAATAACCTGCGTAACCTCCTTCTTTTGTTGTTCGCGATAGCTTCCGATTACAAAATTCGCCTCCGCTACTATTTGCTCAAGCTCGGGTTCCAAGGATGGATCAAGGCCCTGCGCGCGCTTCAAATTTTCTGCGCCCTTAATGTCCAATTGCTTTTTTTCCGCAAGGGCTTTTGTTAAATTATTTCCGCCAACTTTTACGGTATGCAAAACTCTGACAATGTTCCGCTCCACAATATATATTTTTGTGGCAGTTGCTCCGAGGTCAATGATAAGCACTGTGTCTGTTGTTGCCCCCAAAGACGCGCGCGCACCGCTTGAAGCCTCTATTTCATAAAAACGAGGAGACACCCCTGCGCCCTTTAATATCTTTCCGTAAGTTCCGATAGTCTCTTTGTAAATAGCGGCGAGCAATATCTTTTGCCGTTTTGGTGCTACAGATGACCCTTCGTTCATTGCGTCAAATACATTTTGTTGTGATTCCACATCGGGCATCTTAAACCAATCCAGCATCACCTCGCCGGAATGCGCTGGGATATATTTCTTGGCCTCCGCGGGCATCAGCAGTTTTAATTGTTCTTCGTCGCGAGTCGGCATTTCAACTACGAAAATCAAAGTTGAAGACGATAGGATGGAAACCCCCGCCGATTTGGAAGATGTTTTTATTTCGCTCATCAGATCCATGAGCGCGCTGGATATTTTCTCCGGAGAAAGCGCCCCTCCTTCGTAACGGCTTAATTCTATTTCGCCGTATGATTCCAAGACGGCGATATCCTTTTCTTTGCGAAGCTGTACGATTTTGATTGATGAAGTTCCGATATCAATCCCCAGAGCGCTTCCGGATATAATCTGGCTCGGCGAAAACGTCTTTGCGATATCCTTAATGCCTTGGACAGAGAAACTCATTATGCAAAGTGTAGCATGTGAGGAATCTCATTCTCAATCCTGCGCGGGGGTTATAATGCTGGGATGGACGTGCTAATGATAATAAAGGATACGAACGCCCTGCGGGAAGGCACGGCTTTACGGGCATCCATTCTTGAACAATCAAAGCTTGTCAATCGCCTGTTTGTGATAGTGGAAAATCCGCGCAAGGACCATTACGAAATACAAAGAATTTCCGAATCGGTTTGGTTTATCCCTACCAACTCACGGCTCTGGTGGCTTGCACCCTACGACGCCGTACGAATTGCAAAGAGGGAATTATTTTTCCAAGGGCATTTGCAGACAGATTTGATCGTGGCACAAGACCCATGCGAGGCGGGATTTGCCGGCGCAATATTAAGCAAGAGATATAAAAAGCCCCTCCACCTTCGCATTGGCGAGAATATATTCTCCCCATATTTCCGCTCTGCATCGCCATACAATGCAATACGCGCATTAGTTGCCCGCTCCGTAGTGCGCGCATCCGCGCGCATCCAAGCCGCATCGGAAAATATAAAAGCATCTCTTGCGGAAATCGGAGACGACGTTACAGACCGCACCGCGGTGCTTCCTCCGTTTGTTGACGCAGAGTTTTTCTTAAAAGAGCCGGTGCGCGTGGATTTGCGTGCGAAGTATCCGCAATTCAAATTTATAATTCTTATGGCCGGGCCTTTGACTCTCGCGCGAAATTACATTCTTGCGGTACGCGTTCTTGCAGGCGTTCTGAAAGAATACGCACACGCGGGGCTCGTAATTGTGGGGGAAGGGAAGATGAGGCGGAGGATTCGCGCAGTTGCAAAAGCTTTTGGCATACAAGACCGCGTAGTTATTGAAGGCCCTTCCGACAATCTGGTTTCTTATTACAAAACGGCAAGCGTCTTTCTCGTGACGGCTCCTTATGATGACTGGCATAATTCCATCGCAGAGGCGAGCGCGTGCGGAGCCCCAATAGTGACAACGCGCGTGGGAATCGCGCCCTCTATAATAGTAGACGGAGAAAGCGGATTTTTGTGCGACCCGGAAAAACCGGAAAGTTTTGCGCTAAGCATAATGAAGCTGGTTAATGACCCCGCAATCCGCGCGCGCGTTACTATAAATACATCTTTATACTTGCAAAAGAGCGTAGAGGGAGGGAAAGAGGGGTATCTGCGCCTTATAAAAGAAGACTGGGAGAAAGCCTCCGAGAAGGCCTAACAGGATATCAATTGAAATATGTCTACAGGACTTGCCATGGGCCGAGGAAGCCATTTAAACAAGGGAATCATGATGGGTTTTCTTATACTTCTGGCCACGTTTATCCTAATCACTCTTAACGGGAAGACTTCAGGGTCTGACTTGATTGCGAACTTCTTTTTCAAGAAATCAATATATATAGACGACAAAACTTTCCACGTTTGGGTCGCAAAAACCGATCAAGAAAGAGAAGAAGCTCTCAATAATAAAGACAGCATGCCCGAAGACAGCGGGATGATTTTTGTTTTTGACCAAGACGGCATATACCCGGTATCTGTGTCACAAATGCACTTCCCGGTAGATATTATATGGCTAAGCCAAGCAGGTTCCATTGTCGCAATTGAAAACGAAGTATCTCCCGCGCGGGCATATCCTGCGCGCCCGTCAGTGCCTGCGCGCTATGTTCTTCTTCTAAGTGGAGGCGTTGCGGATAAGAACTACATCGGCAACGAATCGCACGTAAATATTTCAAATATCCAATAATATCTTCCATAAATCACGCTCGCGCGAGCGCAAGCGCGGAAACTATTGCCCCGGATTGTGAGAGCGGGCGAGAGCTTTCGGCGAGCGTGGCGCCTGTAGTTGTCACATCGTCAATTAGAAATACAAGAGTCTCTTGCACAAGACGCTCGTCTGCTACGGAAAATGCTCCTGCCACATTTTGCAATCTCTCCGCGCGTGCGAGTCTGGTTTGCTGTTTTGTCGCGCGTGTTCGCGCGAGCGCGCGCGGAGCGAGGGTCGCAAGCGTTCCGTCCTGAAATTCCCTCGGCAATTTTTTTAGAACCGACTCCATTTGGTTGAATCCGCGTTCAAGCCTTCTCTTTCTGTGCAGAGGAATCGGCACAAGAAGCACTGGGCGCGGGGAGAAGCTTCTTGCCTCTGCAATCTGTTCGCGCAGATAATCCGCAAGCGCCTCGGCAAGAAGCTCGCTTGCGCGAGATGAGCCGTCATACTTTAGAGCGCGTATGCAATCTTCAACCGCCGGATTTTTGTAATCTAATAACGTTGTGATTTGTATTCCGCACGCATCATGGGTTTTCGGGGAAATCGTCAAATCATTAAGTGTTCGGCTTTCAGCCCGCACAGTGCGCTCTTTTCGCGGAAGAACAATATCCAGCGCTGAAAGAAATAATTCGCGAATTTCCCGGATGTTCACTCACATACTATATCGTAAAATGCTACAATGCAGGCCATGGCACTTATAGAAAAACACTGCGTTCCGTGCGAAGGGGGAACAGCTCCGCTCACGCCTCCGCAGGTAAAGGAATTATTGAAGCAAGTAGCAGGCTGGGCGCCCGGAGAAGACGGAAAGTGGATTGTGAAGCAATTCAAGTTCAGCGATTTTGTAGAAGCTATTGGCTTTGTCAACAAGATAACTCCGCTCGCCGAGCGGGAGGGGCATCATCCGGACCTGCACATCTCTTACGGCAAGGTAGTCGTGGAACTTTCCACGCATGCAATCAAAGGCCTTTCAGAAAACGATTTCATCCTCGCATCCAAAATAGACGCATTGTGATAAAAACACAGCATACCGGATAAAAAATACGTTATACTGTGTGAGTATGGCGTTCTCTTTCAGCAATATCGGCCAGCAAATCTCCTCCGCATTCGGCGGGAAAAAAGAGGGGAGTATTTTAGGCGTTGATATCGGTTCCTCTTCGGCGAAAATTGTGCAGTTGCGCGCGTCTAAGGGGACCGCGATTCTGGAAACATATGGGGAAATTGCTCTTGGGCCTTACGGAGGCGCTGCCGTTGGCAAATCTGTAAAATTAACCCCCGAGAAAATTGCCGAAGCGCTTACCGACCTGATGCGCGAAGCGAATGTCACCGCCCGCACAGGCGGAATCTCAATTCCATTCTCCTCCAGTCTTGTTTCAATACTGGATATGCCCAGGGTAGACAAAGAGGCAATGAAAAGAATGATTCCGATTGAGGCGCGAAAATATATTCCTATACCCGTTGCGGAAGTCTCATTGGATTGGTTTGTCATTCCGCAGGAGGAGGGA
>JANLIP010000088.1 GCA_024654165.1 Candidatus Kaiserbacteria bacterium
GTATACGGTATACTGTATACATGAGCGCGGGTTGTATTTTCTGCAAAATCATCGCGGGCGAATTGCCCTCGTTAAAAGTATACGAGGATGACAATGTGCTCGCATTTTTGGACATCCGGCCGGTTAATCCGGGGCATACGCTTGTCGTTTCTAAAAAACATTCAACAAATATTTTTGATGTGCCGCAGGAGGATTGGACGGCAGTTGCAAAAACCGTGCGCACCCTAGCCGCCGTCATTGAAAAAGCCGTCAGCGCCGATGGCATCAACATAAACATGAATAACCGCGAGCATGCGGGACAAGTGGTAGATCACCTGCACGTGCATATAATTCCGCGCTTTAAAGGCGATGGCTTCAAATTATGGCATCAAACATCGTATAAAGAGGGCGAGGCCGTAAACGTGCAGGAAAGAATCAAGGCACAAGTATCCTAAATACATTGAGATGTCATCTCAATGGTACAAAATGCCAAGGGCGCCCCTTGGCATTTTGTACCTCCCAACACTAACCAAGCGCTTCAATTCCCGGCAAGGTCCCTTTCAACAAAAACTCCAACATCGCACCGCCTCCTGTGGAGAAAAATCCCAACTTTTCTTCCGGTATTCCGGAGTTCTTAAGAGCGGCGATTGTGTCGCCCCCGCCTATCACAGAGTGCATACTGCCTCTTGAAACTCTGTTTGCAATAAGTTCCGCAATTGCGTGCGTGTAAGACGTATACCCTTCTTCAAAAATACCCGTGGGTCCGTTCCAAGTAATAAATTTGGCCTCGGAGATGTAAGGTGCCAGCGTTGCGACAGTGTCCGGCCCAATGTCCACTATTTTGTCTTCCGGCAAAACATCCTGCGGTTTCTTCACGAATGCCTGTTTGTCTAAACGTTCCGCCGTAACGTCTGTGGGTACGATTAGATGAGGATTCTCGCACACTTCGCGCGCCGGAGCGTGTTCGGAAATTCGCGAACGGCCTACTGGAAATCCTTTGCCCTTCAAACAGTCGTTGGCGATTGCACCCACAACGCAGACATGATCATATGCCGACAAGAAAGAACGTATTACGGGGTCTTTCGTTTCAAATTTCGCCCCGCCTACAATTGCAAGAGACGGGCGAGGAGGATGAAGCGCTGCGGTGAGCTGGACAACCTCGTCGCGCAAAAGCAAGCCTGCATATGAAGGAAGGAATTTTGGGATTCCGACGAGAGAAGCATCTGCGCGGTGGGAAACCGCGAATGCATCGCTAACGAAAATCTCCGCAAGGCTTGCGAGCTCGCGGGCAAAAGATACGTCATTCTTCTTTTCCCGCGGATCGCGCCGAAGATTTTCTAGAAGTAATATCTCCCCGTCTCGCATTGCGCTTACGGCGCTCTTTGCAGCCGAGCCGACGATATCCGAGATGTAAACGACTGGACCAAATTTCTTCAAAGCGCGCGCAACTGGCTCTAGCGATTCCTCCGGGTCGCGCCCTATGTGCGAAATGACGATAACTTTGGCGCCTTTTTGGGAGAGATATTTAATCGTCTCCCATCCGCGTTTCAGGCGAAAAATGTCTCCAACTTCCCCATTCGCATTCATAGGAACGTTGAAATCTGAGCGGACCAGAACCCGCTTTCCTTTAAGTTCCGCCGGAGGAAACGCATCAATACATTTCATTTTTCATTTTGGATTATTTTTAACAAAGCGGTGAATCTCTCCGCATTCGTGCTCACGTGGCCGACAATAAACCCTCTTACATCTCCCTCTTTCATCATCACGGCGGCATTTTTCTCTCCGACGGCAGCACCATAAAGAATCTTTACTTTGTGCCCCACGTCTCCATAGACGCCGATTATGGTTTTTCTTATGAAAATCGCCATCGTGTGCATATCGCGCGGGCTCATGGTTATCTCCCCTCCTATAGCCCACACCGGTTCATATGCAATGATTACTTTAGATATTTTCGCAGGCGCAACATCTTTAATCCCTGTGAGCAATTGTTCGGCGACAATGTTGAAATGCTCGCCGGAAGAGGCGCGTTCTGCTTCTCCGATGCAAAGGATGGGAATAGTATTTAAAGCAAGCGCTGCAGAAACTTTCTGCCGAGTATCGTCGTTGGTTTCTCCTGCTGCTCGCCTTTCCGAATGTCCGATGAGGATATAATCCGCCCCCGCATCGCGCGCTTGCGCGATGGAAATCTCTCCCGTGCGGGCTCCGTTTGATTCAAAATGCGCGTTTTGCACCGCAAAAGAAATTTTCTTCCCCTTGTAGTTGGCGGAAAGTGCGCGGAGATAAATCGCAGGCGGAGCAACTATCAAAGATACAGACGGGCTTTTCCCCATCGCCTTTTTTGTCGCTTCAAAAAGAATTTTCGCCTCTTTGAAAGAGGCTGGATTCATCTTCCAGTTGGCAACGACGATGGATTTCATAAAAAAGATTGTAGCACATGACCAGCCGTCGTTCTCCAACCACACCGAGAAGATTCGGTATATACTGGCTTTATGTCGAACAGCCCAGAATCAATG
>JANLIP010000097.1 GCA_024654165.1 Candidatus Kaiserbacteria bacterium
GGACAAACTTATTTCCGGGATCACTTTTCTTCCTGCTAAAACGCCTTCAACTCCCGTCAAAAGGAAAACTGCATCGGCATTTAATTGCTCTGCCAATAATCCTGCGAGCTCGTCATTATCGGTAAATACCAGTTCCGCGACTGCGACGACATCGTTCTCATTTATTACTGGCACCACGTTGTTGCGCAAAAGATTTGCCATGCAGTTCTTCATGTGCAGGTAGTGCTGTTTGTCGCGGAAATCTTCTTTCGTCGCCAAGACCTGCGCGCAGACGATTCCCTCTTTTGCAAAATATTTCGCGTACATGCTCATCAGCTTTATCTGCCCGACTGCGGCAAATACCTGCTTTTTTACAACGTTATCTTTCCCGTTTCTTAGGCTCACGAGCCCGCGCCCCGTTCCAACGGCGCCGGAAGTGACAATAACGACCTCGGTATTTTTCTTTCGCAATTGCGCCGTCTCTTTCACCAAGTTTTGGAGCGTCTTTAAATCAAGCTCTCCATTCTTTTGGGTTATAACGCTCGTTCCGATTTTTACGATGATTCTTTTGTATTTCAGCATAACGACATCAAAAAGTAACAGCCGTATTTTTCCACGTCTTCGGAGAATACTCGGAGAATCCAAGGCCTGCAAATGAATGCACGATGTTTCCATTGTGCTTGAGAGTGCCTGAAAATCTGGATATCTGTTCAGCGACGCAGGGCTTCGGAAGCCACGAGGAGATTTTCAGACTAAGCATATCCGTGCGCGCAGGCGCATACGCGCAATCCAGGGTGTACGGGCCGACTGGTCCATGGTCGGCACCTGTAGACGGGCCGACTGGTCCATGGTCGGCAGGCCGAGCCACGAAATCTGCTGATTCGCCTGTAGACGGGCCGCCTTTAATTTCAAAGCGGGTCTTCACCGGAGTCATTATGCCGGTAATCTTTTCTCTCCCCCATTTTCTTTCAATGATTTTGAACGTCTCGCTGTCAAAATTAATTATTTCTTTATTTATCTCTGCGTATGCATACGTTTTCCACACGGCTCCCCATCGGTAGATGACGCCGAGTACGACGGAAATCTTTTCATCATTAAATTGCGCCCATTCGTAACGAGACAAGAACGGAACAAATTCTCCCCAGTTTGTATCTGAATATCCGAGCGCATTCAATTGTATGTGTTTGCTGTTAATAGATATCGCTCCTGTGATGCGAGCTCTCGGCATTTTCACGAGCCAGCTGGCTTTTTCCCACGGCAATATCCCGAAGTTGACATCTTTGAATCCATCCAGTGTGGGAGTGCTCTGATTGTATTCAAGATCCCAAGATATGCCCGCGACACTGCCTGTAATTTGGTAGTTGTGGGGAGTTTTTTCATTTAAACGCGCATTGCCAAAACGAGCGCTCGCAGTGTGTGTATCAAACTCTATTTCGCTCATCGGAATTTTATCTATTCCGCCGTGAAATTCTTCGCCCCGCAGGACCCTCGCCATAATCCGGCCGGAGCCGAGAGATGTGCGTAGTTCCGGGTCCAGCACGTAATAAATTATGTAGCCCGCCAAATCGCCTTGAATAAAGTTGAGGTATTTCCATTCCGTGTATGCCCCCGTATGTTTCCCGTCGCTGTAATCCAAATAGTGCCACCTGTCCCTGTGCGGCGCGGCGTACTTTGATATGTCGTCAATTGCTTGGTTCTTCATCTTCATTCTTGCGCGACTTTATCTCTTTGCTCGCTTCTTCACTTTTAAATACTCTTTCCAGATAGGTAATAATAATTACAACAATAATCGTAATAAAAATAGCATACACAAATTTTGCCATGACTGTGTCTGTAGCAGCCGGGTACAGATACAGTATCAATTCTTTCACGGCGTCGTTCCACGCGAGACCAGCGACCAAACCGAAAGCGCCGCCGACAAATGTGAGAATCTTGCTTCGCAGTTCGTCTTTCAATCCGCCCATCGCTACAATATATCATACGAAAAAGAGCGCCCGGCGCTCTTTTTCTTGTTCTTTCTATTTGTGCCTCATGCGGCGCTTTCCGCCGGGAACCTTTGAGTAATTTCTCTTTTTCTTTTTTGCCATTGTGGATATGGTTAGTCCGTTCTTGTAATGCCTCATTCTACCATGAGAAAACTTGGGTTAGATTGCCGATGCCCTATTTTTATTCAGCAAACAGCGCAGACACTCTGTTTGATTTTTGCGCGTCTTTAGATATTTATTTCCGCAGGCGCAGACAGGCGCTTTCTCGCGCTCCGGCTTTGCGACAAACTTACCGCGCCATTGGAAAGTCCTTGCATTGGTGTCCTTGATATCCATAGGACTGTAATAATAATACATTCTAACGAATAAGTCAAATATGCTCAAAAGGGCGCTACTTTCTTATTCGCGCGAATAAGAAAGTAGCGCCTTGCCCTCGCGCCTTGCTTGGAATCCTGTTATACATTGCAAATGCAAGGCGGAAAAAGAAACTATGACGTCATCGTTATCGGGGGCGGGGCTTCCGGCATGATGTCTGCGGGGCGCGCGGGAGAACGCGGGAAATCTGTATTACTCATAGAGAAAAATACCGACGTGGGTAGAAAACTGGACATTACGGGCGGAGGCAGATGCAACATTACAAATGCAGAGTTTGACAAGCACGTATTCCTGAAAAATTACGGCAAGGCACAGCAATTCCTCTATTCCCCGCTTTCGGTGTTTGGCGTGCAAGACACTTTTGATTTCTTCACGAAGCGAGGACTTCCCATCGTAGTAGAAGCGCGCAAGCGCGCATTTCCGGAAACGCAAAAAGCGACGGATGTGACGCGCGTGATGAAAAAATATTTGAAAGATAACGGCGTGAGAATTCTCCCGAAGACCACTGTCCAAGATTTGCGGACGGAAAATGGGCGCGTAGTAGAAGCGATTACCTCGCGCGGAACATATTCCGCAGATAAATTCATAATCGCAACTGGAGGGGTATCGCATCCGGAAACCGGCTCCACCGGCGACGGATTCAAATGGCTTGCACGCTGCGGCCACACTGTGAATCCGCCGACTCCTACAATAGTGCCAATCAAGGTGCGCGATGCATGGGTAAAAGAGCTGTCCGGCGTAACGTTTTCAAACATGAAAATTACATTCTTCTCCGACGGAAAAAAGGCGTTCTCAAAAAAGGGAGA
>JANLIP010000100.1 GCA_024654165.1 Candidatus Kaiserbacteria bacterium
CAAAAATCGCAATTAACTGGTTCGGGAGGATTGGGCGGGGATTTGTTCGCGCGCTTTATGAGAGCGGGAAGCAGGGGGAACTGGATATCGTTGCAATCAACGACTTAGCTCCTGCGGAAAATCTTGCCTACGTGATGAAGTACGATTCGGTTTACGGGCGCGCGCCGTTCTCCGTGGAGGCGGGAGCAAACGCAATCATTGTGGACGGAAAAGAAATTCCGGTGCTTGCCGAAAAGGACCCGGCAAAATTGCCGTGGCGGGAAATGGGCGTGGACATTGTCGTGGAATCCACGGGATTTTTCACAAGCGCGGAAAAGGCGCAGGCGCATATCACGGCGGGCGCAAAGCGCGTCGTCATTTCGGCGCCCGCGAAAGGCGAGGGCGTGGAAACGGTGCTCCTCGGGGTTAATGAAAAGAAGCTTGCGACATGCGAAATAAGCTCCAACGCATCTTGCACGACGAACGCTGTTTCCCCTGTCGTCGGCGTTCTGGACGAGGCAATAGGAATTGAACGCGCAATTTTAAACACGATTCACGCATACACCGCTTCGCAGGCAATCGTAGATGGAGTCGCTCCGGACGATTTCCGCCGAGGGCGCGCCGCGGCGATAAACATGGGGCCATCTTCCACCGGCGCCGCAAAAGCGACCGCGCTCGCACATCCGCAATTCAAGGGAAAGTTTGACGGCATCGCCGTGCGCGTCCCCGTCGCTTCCGGCTCGCTCGCCGACGTTACTTTTGTCGCCAAGCGCGCAACATCCGTGGAGGAAGTGAACGACGCATTGCGCGCGGCCGCAAAGACCGACCGATGGAAACAAGTTTTTGCCGTCACCGAAGAACCGCTCGTCTCATCCGACATTTTGGGATTGCCATACGGCTCCATCGCCGACCTCGGCATGACGCGCGTGGTAGACGGCACGCTTGTAAAAGTGCTCGCGTGGTACGACAACGAGATGGGATACGCGCATACGCTCGTCGCGCACGTCGCAAAAGCCGCAGAACTTTTGTAAGGTTTAAGAATTTAAATATTTAAAGATGCAAATTTACTTCGCAAGCGACCACGCGGGATTTGAACTGAAAAACGCTCTTGTGGATTACGCGCGCTCTCTTGGGCACACGGCGGAAGATTGCGGGGCGGAGAAATTTGATGCGGACGATGATTATCCGGAATTAATCGCGCGCGCGGCGCGCAAACTCTCGTCTGATGAGAAAGCCGGGCGCGAAAGCCGGGCGGTTGTAATAGGGGCAAGCGGGCAAGGCGAAGCCATTGTCGCAAATCGTTTCAAGGGAGTGCGTTGCGCGCTATATTATGGGCCTGCGGGAAGAAGCCAGACAGACATGGGGGGGAAGAAATTTGACATACTTGCTTCTACGCGCGAGCACAATAATGCGAATGCGCTTTCACTCGGGGCGCGCTTTATCACCGTTCCAGAGGCGAAAGAAGTGCTAAAGAAGTGGCTTGAAATCTCGTTTTCTGGGGGGGAGAGGCACGCGCGCCGAGTTCGGCAGATTGACGAGGTGTGATGTGCTGAATAGTTAGTAGTAAGTAGTAAGTAGTGAATGGCGAATAATGAATAAAGATGATTGAAATAATTCCGACAAATACATGCCCGCCGAATCTTGCCGAACTCTCCAAGCGTTCGGAAGCTTTTGCAAAATTCGCGCCATGGGTACAGCTGGATATAGACGATGGAGTTTTTGCTCCGGAAATTTCCTGGCCCTACCAAAACGAACAATGGGCGGAGGTTGAAAGCATGGCAACGGCCTCAAGCGCTCTTCCGCTAGCCGGGGCATTGAAATACGAGGTGCATTTAATGGTTGAAGATCCATTCCACATTGGCGAGCTTATGGCGCGCGTAGGATGTACTCGCATTCTTGCGCATGTGGAAACTCTTGAAAATGAGCAGTCGGCCAAAGACGCATTTTTGGCATGGAAATCTGCCGGGGCAAAAGAAGTGGGCCTCGCAATTTTGATAGACACACCGCTATCTGCATTGGACGCGCTAATCCCCCTCTGCGATTCCGTTCAAATCATGTCTATCGCAAAATTGGGGTACCAGGGCGCGCAATTTGATTCGCGCGCGATTGATAGGATTAAGGAACTGCATGCCAAGTATCCCAATCTGATGATTTCTGTTGACGGAGGAGTTTCCGAAAGCAACATTGCCGAGCTGGTGCGCGCTGGCGCGCAAAGATTCGGCGTGGGCTCGGCCATCTCGCGAAGCGCGGACCCGGCGAGCGCATACCTTGCCCTCAAAGCACGAGCTGAATCTGCATGACTAAAGAAAAAGAAGTAACAACTCGCGGGGAATTTGTTTTGCGCCTGGAGCGCGGTGCGGATGTGTTGCCTGCCATTGTGGATTTTTGCGCTCGCAGGGGGATTATGAGCGGAGCGCTTCGGGCAATCGGCGCAGTTGAATCCGCGAAAGTTGGGTACTACGATCTTGGGGCCAAAAAGTACGAATGGGTTGAATATCCGGAGGCGATGGAAGTGGTTTCTATGACTGGCAATATTGCAATGGTGGATTCTGCTCCATTTATTCATGCGCACGTTGTGCTTTCGGACACGAAGAATAACTGCATCGGCGGGCATCTTTTCTCGGCTCGGGTCGCAGTTACCCTAGAAATCCACCTTTCTGCTTTCAACGAGCCAATCTCTCGGACACTGGATAACGAGATTGGTCTGAAGCTATTAGACGTGTAGAATGAGAGAATGGGAGAATCTATTACTGAAGCGGAGGTAAAGAAAATAGAGGACAAGGCACTCGCAATAAGAAAAACGATTATTGAAATGCTCGCTGTTTCCGGCTCTGGCCACACCGCCGGGCCCTTAGACATGGCTGATATTTTTTCGGCGCTGTATTTTCACGTGCTTAAGCACGATCCCAAAAATCCAGAATGGGAAGAACGCGATCGCCTCTTCCTCTCCAACGGCCACATCTGCCCCGTGCGGTATTCGGCGATGGCGCATGCCGGATATTTCCCCGTGGCAGAATGCATGACGCTTCGCAAATTTGGCTCGCGCCTGCAAGGGCATCCCGAGCGCGCAATGTTGCCTGGGCTTGAATCTACTTCTGGACCTTTAGGCAGCGGGCTCTCACAGGCGGCGGGGTATGCGTATGCTGGTCGTATTGATAAAAAGAATTTCCGAATCTACTGCGCAACTTCCGACGGCGAGCACGAAGAGGGAAATACATGGGAGGCGATTATGTTTGCAGGCAAATACAGGCTCAACAATCTTGTGTGCATTATGGACCGCAACAACATTCAGATAGACGGCAACACCGAGGATGTGATGCCCCTGGAGCCGATTGCAGATAAATATCGCGCGTTCAACTGGCACGTGATAGAGATTGACGGCCACAACATACGCGAATTTGTAGAAGCATGCGATGAGGCGCGAGCGATAAAAGAAAAGCCGACACTCATCTTGGCGCACACTATAGCCGGTAAGGGCGTCGCGCAGATAGAGGGGGATTATCATTGGCATGGCGGGGGCCCTGGCAAAGGAGTCCCGAGCAAGGAGCAGGAGAAAACATTTCTTGAGGAGCTAAATAAATCATATGTTAAATAAGGGCGCAAAATTAGCCGAGAATATTTTTGACAATCCCGACAAAGCGGGAACCCGGGAGGGTTTTGGCAAAGGCTCTGTTGAAGCGGGGAAATTAGACGAACGCATCGTGGTTCTCACCGCCGACTTGGCCGAATCCACCTACGCGCATCATTTCCAAAAAGCATTTCCCGAGCGTTTTGTGCAGATGGGTGTAGCAGAACAAAATCTCGCTACTGTCGCCGCGGGCATGGCTGAATACGGGAAAATCCCCTTCTTCACTTCTTTCGCCGCTTTTAATCCTGGGCGCAATTGGGAACAAATCCGCACGACCATCTGCATCAATAATGTACATGCGATTTGCTGTGGGATGCATGCGGGGCTTCTCACCGGCCCAGATGGTGCCACGCACCAGGTCCTTGAAGACATTGCGCTCATGCGAGCGCTTCCAAATATGATTGTGATTTCTCCGTGCGACGCGGAAGAGGCCCGGAAGGCGACTCTCGCCGCGGCGAAGGCGGGAAAGCCGGTATATATGCGATTCGCGCGGGAGAAAACGCCGATTCTTACGACAGCGGAAACTCCTTTTGAAATAGGGAAGGCGATTGTGATGTGGCAGGCGGAAAAACCGCAGGTTGCTATATTCACTACGGGACCGCTTTCATACAATACTTTGTACTCGGCGAAAGAGCTTGAGAAGGAGGGGATTCAAGTGTCGGTAACGAACGTGCATACTATAAAACCACTTGATGCAGACACAATTCTTTCGCAAGCCAAAGAAGCCGGCGCAGTTGTGACATACGAGGAACATCAAGTGCACGGCGGGCTTGGAGGCGCGATTGCCGAGCTCTTGAGTAAGAATGCTCCTATGCCGATGGAAATAATGGGGGTGCAGGATCGCTACGGACAATCAGGAGAGGCAAAAGAACTTGTGGAGGAATACGGTCTCGGCATATCGCACATCATCGCAACTGTCAAAAAAGTGCTTGCCCGCAAAACCGCATAATGTAGATACCGCGAGGCTACACCTCGCGGTATCGGATTAACGCTCAAAATTGGCTGATGCCACGGCAGCGTAATATATCCGTGCCTCGTCAAGCATTCTTGGCAGAGGTAATTGATCGGCGATTTTAAAACCGTCACCCGATAGAATAGGATTTTCCAGCGACGTTTCGTAACTTCGCAGGCTTGAATAAGGGTACTTGATTAGTTTTTCTCGCAACAGTCTCATATTCCTCACGTTCCCAGATTTCCATCCAGGTTCATAGAGTTCTGCAGGGTTGCAGTGGATGTACCCAAGTACTTTTTGAAAATAACGATCATCCTCAACATGTCTTGCGCGAAATGGTCTCATAAAAAGATTTCCAACGCGCTCATATTTAACGTTGAAATACATCGTATAAGCAGTTCCCAATTTTTGCATGAATGTTGTTATGCCACCATCTGTAATTTCTTTAAGTAATAAGTGGAAATGGTTAGGCATAAGACAATACGCACCTACAGAGACTATCTGTTTGCCTCTGTCTTCGGTCAACGACTTCTTTAATTCGGGCTTATGAACATTGTGTAGACCCACTGGTTCAGTCCCATTGGCAAGAAATAGGGCCATGAGAAAGCGGTTCGCATCAATTTCGTTCTCAAAGACCGTTCGTTTTTCAACGCCACGATTGAAGCAGTGGTACCATTCATCAACTGAAAAGGGAACCCGTCTAGTCATTAAGAAATTATATCTGATACCGCGAGGTGTAGCCTCGCGGTATGTGGATAAGGCTACAAAGGTTTTACTACAAATTCTGCAGGACGCTTGGAATATCTTTTTTCAATTTCTGATTTTGAAAGAAGTCCGGCTTGCGCGCCTACGTGCTGGACCACCCCGGATGCATTTATGATTCCTCGCAATAGTGATTCTTGAGGAGTGAGTCCCATAATCATGTAAGCAACTGTCGTTGAAGATGTCGCATCTCCCGCGCCGGTGCGGTTAATAGGCGGAGCAGGATCCGGATACATCGGCGCATAGTACGCGCCCGAATCGTCCATAATGTATGCTCCTTTTGTGCCGTCAGTTATTACCGCGATTTTGGGGCCAAGCTCGCGGACGCCCAACAGTAGCTTTTTCAAATCCCCTTCTTTCGTCTCAAGAATCCGCTGGGCCTCTTCCTTGTTGCAGAAGAAAATCTCTGCCCTTTGGTAGACAGGCGCAAGAACTTTTGTTCCGAGTTCCATCTGAAATGTGCCCGGCTGAAAAGCGAGGCGGACATTATTTCTGTGCGCATAATCCGCGATTGCAAGCTGATATTTAAGAGAACTTTTCGGCAAGGAGGTGAGATAAATCCACCGCGGGGGTTTCTCAAAAACAGGCAGTTCATATTTATATTCCTCGTGCTTGATGAGAATCGTGCGCTCCGATTCGTATTGCAGAACGTAATGATAGTTAGTTCTTGAACCTTTATGCACGCGTACAAATTCAGTTGATATGCGTTCTTTCTGAAGCGCCTTAAGGCAATGCTCGCCGTTCTCATCATCGCCGAGATTTGTGACAATAGCGGATTTGAGCCCCAGGCGATGTGCAGAAACGGCGGCGTTTGGTCCGTTGCCAACAGAACGAATTTCAGCCGCGCTTTCGTAGGGGATTTTTTGCCCGAAACGCACGCACAGCATGCAATTCTCGTCGTTTATGTCGCATGTTACGCGAGCCTCTTTTAATTTTATGAAGCAATCAGTCGTGATGTCTCCGAAAGAAACAAAATCGTAATGCATTAAGATATTATATCAAGGATTGGTAGGCGGTAGGCAACAGCCCCGTAGAGCCGCTTTGCGACCACGGGGTTAGAAACCGCGGGACCGGAAATTGCAAATTGAAAATTTACAGAGTATACTCTCGCCCATGTTAGCCATTGAAGTTGAGGCAAGAAAGGCAAAAGAATCTCCGGAAGCGCTCCGCACGCGCGGTGCTATGCCCGCGGTTTTTTACGGCCCCAAGGAGGGAGCAACGGCAGTATCAATAGACGCTCACAAGTTTGAAAAGATTTGGCGCGAAGCCGGAGAAACGACCGTCGTTGCCCTTAAGGGAATCGGGGACGACAAAGAGGTCTTGATACACGACGTGCAATTTCACCCAGTCACGAGTTCCCTGCTCCACGCAGATTTTTATGTGCTGGAGAAAGGCAAGAAAATCAAAATTAAAGTTCCTCTTGCGTTTACAGGTTCCGCGCCTGCAGAGAAGGCCGGGCACATTCTTGTTAAGACTCTTCACGAAATTGAAATTGAGGTGGCGCCTGCGGAATTGCCCCACAATTTGCCAGTGGATGTTTCCGCACTTGCAAATGTGGGCGACCACATTACCGCAAGCCAAATTATCCTTCCCCCAAGTGCGAAATTAATTTCTGGCGCGAAGGATATCGTCGCATCAATCAGCGAATTCAAAGAAGAGAAAGTTGAAGTGCCAGAAGCGGCGGTGCCGGCAGAAGGTGCTGTGGAAACGCCTGCAGAAGGAGCGGCCCCAGCAGCAGGAGCGCCGAAGGCAGAGGCGAAAGCAGGCGAGAAGAAAGAGAAAAGCGCCTAAATAGGTTGTAGGTTTTAATGTGAGATATAATGCAGAGCATGAACCGTGCTCGCTTTTTTGTCGCTTTCTTTTGCGCAGGCATTATTTTTGCATCGCCAGTTTTTGTGCGCGCCGACACAATCGCAAATCAGCGCGCGGAACTGGAGCGCCAGCTTCAACAAATTGAACAAGACATTAAAGCCAACCAAGGCGTTCTGGCCGAGAAGCAAAAAGCGCGCGCATCACTGGAGCGCGATGTGGCAATTTTGGATGCGAAAATCAAGACGGCCAAGCTGGGAATAAAGGAACGCGATTTGAATATAAAGAAAATCCGGGGCGACATAGCGGATAAAGAAGACTCCATCAGGTCTTTAGACGCAAAAGTGGCGAGCGGGCAAGAGTCGCTCGCGCAAATCCTCCGGCGCACGCGCGAGATAGATGAGACTACTCCAGCCGAGCTTGCTCTTAGCGGTTCTATAAGCGACCTTTTTGACGATGTAGACACCTTCCAGACTATACAGAAAGCTCTTGATGCTTCGTTTAAAGAAATGGCGGCGGCGCGCACCGACCTTTCATTTCGCAAGCAGGCTCTTCAAGAAAAACAGCAGGAGGAACAAGACTTGCGCCAGATACAAGTGCTCCAACAGAAGTCGCTGGTGAATAACGAGCAGGAGAAAAAGAATTTGGTTACTGCCGCGCGCGGGCAAGAATCTGTCTATCTGCAGCTGATAGCAGAAAAAGAAAGAAATGCAGCGCAGATTCGCGCCGCGCTGTTCGTCTTGCGCGATTCCAAATCGGTCTCATTCGGCGACATCTTTTCATACGCAAAAGAGGCGTCTTTGAAGACAGGGGTGCGTCCCGCGTTCATCCTCGGGGTTCTTGCCGAGGAGAGCAATATGGGACAGAACGTGGGAACAGGCAATTGGAAAAAAGACATGCATCCGACGCGCGACCAGCCCTTGTTTGCGCAAATTACCGCAAGCCTCGGGTTGAACCCCGACACGATGCCCGTTTCAAAAAAGCCATGGTACGGATGGGGGGGAGCGATGGGGCCGGCGCAATTTATTCCTTCTACATGGATTTTGTATAAAGACAGAATATCGCGCGCGACGGGGCAAAACCCTCCCAATCCATGGGATGCCCGCACTGCTACTTTTGCTGCGGCGCTCCTCTTAATGGATAACGGCGCAGACAAAGGCACGCGCGCTTCGGAGCGTCTCGCGGCGCTTCGGTATCTCGCCGGCTGGAAGAATGCGGGGAAGTCCGCCTATGCTTTTTACGGCGACGATGTGATGGAATTGGCGGATAAGTTCCAGGGGCAAATAGATATTTTGGGCGGTTGAAAAATGTGCAATAAAACTGCCCGGCATTTGCTTCTGTATGCCGGGC
>JANLIP010000116.1 GCA_024654165.1 Candidatus Kaiserbacteria bacterium
CTGCGCCATGTCGTTCGCGTTTAGGTCCTCCATCTTCTCTGTAGCAATGTCTTCAAGCTGTTTGCCGGAAAGTTTCCCTACCTTAGTCTGCGGTTTTGAAGACCCCTTTTCCAAACCAACTGCCTTTAGAATAAGGCGAGAGGCTGGTGGCTTTTTGACAATGAAATCAAACGAACGGTCGCTGTAAACCTTCATAAGAACTGGAAGGATGCTCCCAGCCTGCGCTTTCGTTTTAGTGTTGAATTGATTGACGAATTCGCCGATGTTTACTCCAGCAGGCCCAAGCGCGGTTCCCACTGGTGGCGCAGGCGTCGCTGCTCCTGCCGGAATTTGCAACTTAATTAGTTTTACTACTTTTTTTGCCATGTTAGATTTTTTATTTTTCTAAACGCGTTGTACTTGATCCGCTTCCAATTCAACCGGAGTCTCACGGCCGAACATCGGAACTAACACCTTAACCTTTCCACGCTCTTCGTCAATCTCCCCTACCTTCCCTTCCAAATCGCGGAAAGGCCCGTCAATAATTATTACCGCGTCGTCCAGCGAGAGGTCAATCGCATGGCGAACAGTATCTCCCTCCGCGCGCTTCAATATTTTATCAACTTCTTCCTGCTCCAAAGGAACTGCCTGATTCGCGGTGCCCACAAATCCAGTAACTTGCGGTGTATTGCGCACGACGCTCCATGCTTCGTCTGTAGCAATCATTTCCACGAGCACGTAGCCGGGAAAAACCTTCTCGCGCACTTCTGTCTTGCGCCCGCCTTTAATTTTGATTTTCTTTTCCGAAGGGACAACAACGTTGAAAATCTTGTCATTCATGCCAAAAGATTCCGTGCGCTGTTTTAAATTGCGCGCGACAGCGTCTTCATAACCAGAGTATGTATGAATCGCGTACCATCTGCGCTCCGAACCGTGTGTTTGTTTTGCCATATAAATTAGGTTCTAGGTTCTAGGTTCTAGAAAATTACAGAGTCGGAGTAATGGGACCAATCGGGGTGCTGGAGGAAAAAGGAGTCTGCGTGATTGTAAGCGGTGATGTGCTTGTGCCTATCTGAACCGAGGGAGTATTGTTCTGTGGCAGGGCTTCAAGGGTATTTTTCAAGGCAGATGTAAAAATAAAATCAAAAAGCCCAAGATACAGCGCGACAACAATAGATATCACGATTACAAGAATCGTGTATACGATTGTCTGCAGGCGCGTAGGCCATGCTACGTATTGCAATTCGCCCTTCGTATCCTTAATGTATTGGAAGAAACTCATGTTAGATTTTCTTAACGAGTAATCGAGTTTAGAAACATATTACACCCGCCCAAATTTTCGCTTGTCCGAAAATTTAGGTGGGTTAGGAAAATATAGTTGCTACGCTCCTTATTTTCCTAATCAAAAACCCCTCTCGGGGCTTTAGAACATAGTAATCTTCTGCAACCAAAAGTCAACCCCGTAAAAGATAGCGGCCTTGATGGGCCACTATCTCGAGGGGTAAACTAATCTCAGCAAGAATCAGCGGATCTCGTAGGTCACGCTCACGTTTGAGACGATTTTGTTTTCCCCGACTGGAATTTCCGGCGCAGGGGAAACAGCGGAATCTCCGCCCATTCCCATTCCGAGAGCGGCCTTTTCATAGAAGATAGGCCTGCCTCCCTCGTTTTCATAAAAGCCAACGACGCGCACGAGAGAAACGCCAAGAGATTCGGCCAGCACTTCAGCTTTTTCCTTCGCCTGCGCAATTGCTTTATCTCTCGCTTCCGCTTTGAGCGCGTCTTCATCGTCTATCGTGAACGATAGGCCGGAAACTTCCGTAGCTCCGCGCGAGCCGACGCCGGAAAGCAAGTCGCCTGCCTTCTTCGTGTCGCGCACTTTCACAGAAAGCGTCTGGGACACTTGGTAGCCGACAAGAACTTGTTTCCCCGGCGGGCAGTACCCTGCCTGCGGGCAAACACCCTGACTCCATTCGTAATCGGGGTTAACGCTGTAATCAACCGTTTTTATGTCTTTCTCCTCAACGCCTCCCTCTTTCAAATACGCGATGATGTTGTTCCCCTTCTTTGTAGCCGCATCCTGCGCATCCTTTACCTCTTTTGCCTTCTCGCGCACCGTCACGGAAAACGTGGCGGTGTCCGGAACCGCGAATACCTCGCCCTCGCCGTTTACGCTTATGGTATTTGTCGCAGCAACTCCGCTTCCGATAAATCGCAAGCCCTTTAACTCGCTTATCGTAGAAACAAGAAGGAAGAGCGCCAAGACCCCCAGTGCCGTGGCCGCCATCGTGCGGGGCCAGTGCGTCGCTTTGATAATTTGTTGTACTGATTGTTCTTCCATATATTAAATATGTTAGTGGTAAATAGATTAGCAGAGATTATTCCGCTAACGTATCAATAATATCATGAAGTTCTACTGAAGCAGGCCCCCTATGTTGCTGTAGGTAGAGAGAAATGAGGGAATGGCGAAAAGCAAGCCTATAAGCGGGAGCACGAACGCCACCACGGAAATAATAATGATTGTGAGAAAATATTTGCGCGTTTTCTCTGCCGATACATACACGGCCTCAATTTTCCGCTCAAGCGCATCAATTTTCCGGCCAAGTTCCTGTTCATCCATGTTTCAACTATATCAGAATCTCAACGGAATGCTGATTGATGGCTTTTTGCTTAAGGCGCTTGTACTCGTGCCACACGAGCCAGACGACCAATGCGTCAAAAATTGACAGGAAGATAAGCAAAATTGAATGCGTGTTCAGAAACCGGACCATTTGATACGTGATGAATAACGCGAGAACAACGATAGTTGACGGGTACGCCCATAGTTTGTTGCGGAGAAGGCCTATCATCAGAAAGACTTTCACGATTCCGTGGCTCAAAAGATACAGCGCTCCGAATGACTGCACCTGCGGGGTTGTGGACAAAAGAGATTGTATGTATGTAGCGACAAAGCTGTTGGGGTCCTCAATGAGCTCTTTTTGTACAAGAATTGAGACGACATCTTCTACAAAATCGGTGAATAATAGAAGCGTGCCGAGCACGATTTCAAGAATCGCATTCAGCCCCTTAACAACAACGGCGCCGACAAAAACGTCATAAATGGCGTGCTCGCGTTTTGCTACCGCGGGTGTTTCAATCGGTTGGTCTGGCATATATTTTGACTTTAAAATTACCCTTGGGCGGTCGTCGGGAATTGAACCCGAATCGAGTGCTCCACAAGCACCAATGTTAACCGTTACACCACGACCGCCATACATCGCACGTTCCGCATCATAACCGCGGATAAAGAAACCTCAAAGTTGCCCTTCAGTTCCGCACTTCAATTGTCGGCACGAGGGTGTCAACATCCGCAACTGTAAATGCAATCCGCCCGATGATGAGCCCGTTTCCTGTTTTTACGTTCACGCGCCACTTGCCCGCCGAAACATTTTCCCGAAGAGTATATCCGCGATATCCCCCGTCCCGCCCGCCGGTTATGGGAAAACCGAATGTTCCTGTTATGACCCAAACGCCGACTTTCTCGTCGTAATATTCCCACTCGTGAAGAATAGTAGTGGAAAAATCGGTGGGAGCAAAAATGGCAGAGTATATAAATACAGTCTCACCCGCGGCCTTGTGATATACGGTGTTGTAGCGAAGATATGCCTCGTACCAGCGTCTCGGCTCCGCACTCAGCACGTACCCATCGCCCTGCTTTACGACATTGTGATATACGCCAGCTTCTTTAAGAGCAAGAGGAAGAGGCGGAATTGCATTGGAAAAATAAAGTATGTTGAATGCCAGAAATACAGAGCCAACGACCCGCATCACTTTCTTGCGTTCGCTTATTAATGCTGGCACTAAATACACAGTGGACTTAAACAAAAAAGACATTACCGCCAAACTTAATAAACCCCCTATAAGAAATACCAAGGTGCCGATACGCCCTAGTACGATAGGAAGGAAAAAGGTTAAAAACGAAAACACGCCAAAAAACAAGAGCCCCATTTGAAATGCAATTAGTTTATAAAGATTCCGGAATCGTTCGTTGCCGATTAAGAGAATTGCAAGAATAGCGACAAAAATCCAACTAACGGCGAGTGCGGCGCTTTGGCTGTAAAGAATTACGTACCCGCTAAATAAACCGCCGAATGAGAATTGAATGATTGCCGGCAAAAATGGCGCAATCGCGGTCCAAAATCTTCCGCGCAGAGTTCCTGCAATAATCATATTGAGAAGCAAGGTGCACGCGCTCGCAATCGCAAGATATGAAAAAAGCAGGATGTTTGAGAACCATAAATCCACGTTCCGGACAATAATGGCGTCAACGACAAAACCCGCGATAAGCGTTATCGGCGATACATATCGCTCATACCAGAGAATGAGTTCTTCCGTGCTTTTCGGCAAATATTTTCTAATCATACTTTTCTTGAATTGATTTTTAGCGAGAAACATTCCAACATTCTAATATTCTATAGAATGTTGGAATGTTTACAGGTACTGCGGAGGCCTTTCGGAAATACCCGCAGAGTGATTTTCAAGCCTGACTAAGGCGTAAAAAAGCGACGAGAGGCGGTTGGCGTACGCGCGGCTGCTATCGGAAATCACGCGCTCGCCGGATTCGTGAAGCGCAACTATGCGGCGCTCCACGCGCCGCGAAACCGCGCGTGCGATATCTAGCCGCGCAGAAAATTCCGTACCTCCCGGTACGAGAAACGTTTTCACTTCCGGTAATGATTTTTCAATTCCGTTAATGAGCGAGTTCATTACGTCAACACTTTCTTGCGATATAGATTTTTGAGCGCCGGCAACTTCCGCTTGAAGCGTGAAAAGATGGTCCTGCACGTCAAGCAAAATATCCTCCACGGAACGTCCGCTGGCTTTCAGTTCGCGAGATGCGGCAACCCTGCACCAGCCGGTGAGGGTATTCAATTCGTCCAACATCCCGAGCGTCTCAAAAATCGGCGAGGATTTTGAAACTCTTTTCCCTTGCGGACTATCAAAAAGTTTCGTCGTTCCGCCATCTCCTTTCCCAGTAAAGAATGCCATGACTGTAATAATACACCAGTGAGGTCGAACGGCTCATTTAAGGCGGAAATGAGCCGTTTGAATGGTGGGTACGCGAGAGAATGTATAATGTGCAATGTATTTTGCTCACTCGTATGGAAACCATGAAAAACAACGAGCGGCCGAGAATGAGCGTTGAGGATGCCTGCGCGTTGCTCAATGCACAGAACCCCTACAGTGAAGATGTTGTGGCGGTACTTATGGTCCTCCAACGGATGCGTAACCTCACAATCAGAAGAAAGAATGATGATTTGGTTGAGGTTGTGCAAGAACTTAACAACCGGAAACTGTATCCGCTCGTGGACAAGAATCTCAAACTCGTGCTAGGCATAAGTGCCAGTCACGAACAGTTGCGCCTACGCCTTTTCCGATATCACCATCAAGAGAAAAATCCTAACGATTTAGCGATCCCCCCCATCAATGATAATGAGGCGATGGATCGTTACATAACCGATGGATATGGTTATCTGATTTCCTCAATGCGCCCGAACACCATAGTGATGGGTGCGGATTATCGACCAGATAGTTTCGATAAAGACCTTCTGATGATGTACAACCTCGACCGCGTGTAATCAGGCTAAGTGTTTCTATCTGTGCGCAGGGGGGGACTCGAACCCCCAAGCCGTGAGGCATACGCCCCTCGAACGTACGTGTATACCGTTCCACCACCTGCGCATTACAACTGCTCGCCTACTATATCCAACAATTTCATTATCTTCAACGATGCCGATAGCGTGTCGCCGTTCCTAATCCCGATACTTAGGCATATGCCTAAGTATCGGGATCCTATGCCCAAACACGAGGAACACGGAATAGGGGCGTTTGGTCTATAACAACCCCCGTCTATGCCGTAACAGCTTCCTTTACTTCTTTTGCTCCCTCTTCCTTCGCCGCTTTTTCCAAAGCTGCGGCTTTTTCTTTGTTTACAACATCTGATGTAGCGCGCGTATCCATCATTTTGGAACGGCGCAACTGTCGGCGCGATTCGCGCGCGGCTTTGTCGCGGATGAAGTAGAGCTTAGCTCGGCGCACGCGGGAGCGCTTGACGATTTCTACGCGGTCAATCATTGGGGTGTATAGAGGAAATACTTTTTCTACCCCCACCCCGCTTGCTACACGGCGCACGGTGAATGTCCCGCCCGCTTCTCGCCCATGTTTGCGTGCAAGAACCAATCCTTCAAATGCCTGAAGGCGGATTTTTCCCTTTTCTTCAATTTTCTGCCATACGCGAACAGTGTCCCCGGGCCTGATATCCAAGGCTTGCCTGGCCTCCATGTCCACCGGCGATGTTGTAACGGTATTTGCCATATGAGACGAGACTATAACATTATGGACTAGCAACAGCAAACTTGGGTGTCTCTATTGTACCAAACTCGCACCTACTTCCAAAACAAAT
>JANLIP010000131.1 GCA_024654165.1 Candidatus Kaiserbacteria bacterium
CGACCATGGCCGTGGTTGAGGAGGAATTGCTCCAAATTAACCGCGAACTTGTACGCGAGATAGTTGCGCTCGGTGGAAGCGCCATATCTTTAAGCGGGAAAGATGATAATTTGATAGAGGTTAAGAAACATCCGCCGATTAATGGCCAGGATATTGGGTTTGTAGGAGAAATAACTAAAATCAATGGCGATGTAATTCAGAGAATGGTTACGAGCGATATAATCCCGATTATTCATCCGCTTGGAATAGGAACAAAAGACGGACTTACATACAACATAAATGCGGACAATGTGGCGGCAGAAATCGCCGGCGCGCTCGGAGCCACAAAGTTTGTGCTTCTTACTAACGTCCCGGGAATTATGTCCGCCAGAGGCGGATCCGCCTCTGGCGGAAAGAACTTTGGAACTTTAATTCCGCGTGCGACTTCGGCAGATGTTAAGAAACTGATTAAGTCTGGTGTTGTTTCCGGCGGAATGATACCGAAAGTAAATGCCTGCGTGCGGGCCTTGAATCGCGGAGTTGAGAAAACGCATATAATAGATGAGAAGATTCCGCATGCGCTTCTCCTGGAAATATTTACCGATAAAGGAATAGGAACGGAAATTATCAAGAAATAGCTATGCCCGGTAGGACAATTTCGAATTGCCTTGTATGAATATTCATCAATGTATGACAAGAGAAAATAAAATAACAATATTTCCAGATATTTGTGATTGTAGCTGCGGCAGTAATTATTCGAAATTGTACTAACCGGGTATGAATTCAAAGAAGATTTTTCGCAATTATCAGGATTATGTCATGCCGACGTATTCTACGACTCCGCTTGTGCTTGCGCGCGGGAAGGGGATTAACGTGTGGGACGATAAAGGCAAGAAATACCTGGACTTTTTCCCCGGCTGGGCAGTTTCAGGAATTTGGCATTGCCACCCCTTGGTGGTGAGTGCGATTAAAAAACAGGCCGACAAGCTGATACACGTTTCTAATAATTACTACCACGAAGGACAGGGAAAGTTGGCGGAGGAGATAATCCGCCATTCTTTTCCCGGGAAAGTATTCTTTTGCAATTCAGGCGCAGAGGCTAACGAAGGCGCAATAAAACTGGCAAGGAAATTCGGCAATCCCGCGCGCAATGAAATCATCACAATGGAGCGCTCTTTCCACGGAAGGACCATAACGACTGTTACAGCGACGGGACAAAAGAAATTCCAGAAAGGCTTTGAGCCTCTTCCGGCCGGGTTCGTAAATATTCCTTTCAACGATATAGATGCGCTGAAGAAAGCCGTTACGCCAAAGACTGTTGCAATTATGATGGAGCCGATTCAGGGAGAGGGAGGCGTGAATGTGGCCGATGCTAAATATCTCGCGAAAGTGCGGCAGCTGTGCGATGAGAAAAATATTTTGCTGATTTTTGACGAAGTGCAATCCGGAATGGGGCGGACTGGCAAAATTTTTAGCTACCAGAATCTCGGTGTTGTACCCGATGTGATGACATTGGCAAAATCTTTGGGAGGAGGATTCCCTATAGGCGCTTTTGTCGCGAGCAACAAGGTTGCCGATGTTTTGCACGCGGGCACGCACGGCACTACATTCGGAGGAAGCCCGCTTGCTTGTGCGGCATCGCTCGCCACATTTGAAGCTATCAAGAAAGAAAAAATGCTAAAAAACGCAACTGTCATGGGCGCATATCTGCTGAAGAGACTGGGCGAACTGAAGAAAAAACATTCTGTCATCCGCGAAGTGCGCGGGGTTGCCTTAATGGCCGGAGTGGAACTCAATATTGAAGGGCCGACCGGTCCATGGTCGGCACCTGTAGACGGAAAGAAGATTTATGAGGAATGCCTAAAACGCGGGCTTCTTATAAATTGCACGCAGGGAAATGTATTGCGAATCATGCCTCCGATTATTGTGAAGAAAAAAGAAATAAACCAAGCGATGCAAATCTTGGATCAGGTTCTAGCAGTTCACGGGAAATAGCGGGCTAAGCAACTCTATCTATTGAAATATCCCCGTAGGATTTTTTGTAGTCAATCGGTTCAATGCGCGCGAGAGCCGTAACATCCGACTCTGCAACTTCACACGTTCATCATGGTAGAGCAGTTATTATCTCGCACAGGAAACATTTGCAGATGTTCTCCCTCAAAAAAATATGTTCCCGCTATCTTATTTCTCGTCAAGTAAAATCCTAGTTGCTATAGGAGTTTCTTCGGCTGTTTTTCTTTTCTCCGGGCTTTTTCTATATCAGGCGCGCGCGCAGACATTTGTGAATAGCAGAGGAAACGCAGGCTCTCCATTGGCTGTAAATAAAGTATCTGCCGTATCATCGGGGCCGGCAGTTGGAGCTGGACAAAAAGCGCCGATGCTTGAGGTACATATCGCGAACAACGGCCTCGTGCTTCTGCGCGGAGCGCGCGTAATTTCCGTATCCGGAAGCACAATTCATGTTGAGATGTCGTGGAGTTCTTCAAATATGGCGTGGGCAGTTGCAACAACATATAACACCAAATTCCTAACATCAAAAGGCGAGAAAGCAGAGATTGGAGATATAGCAGAGGGCGACATCATAAGGGTGACCGGAAAGCTAGTAGCGAGCGGAATAGAGCCGATTGTTGACACGGATATCGTCAGGGAATTATAGGCACTGCGCGAGCCAAAAACGGCTTTGTTCATGAAGAATACCAAGACTTCATTAAGATTTCATGCGAGTAGAGTAATGTGAGGGCATTAATCTTAATGTCTCCATAAATCGCAGTAGCGAGTTCCGTAACTTAATTCGGCTCCACCTGCAAAAATAATCATTTATTAGTTTATTAGTAGTTAGCAAAGAAAAGAATATGAACCAAAATCTTATTATCGGAATACTCGCAGTGCTCGTTATCTTGGGAGGAGGATATTTCCTTCTCAATGCAAACAAGGCAGCGCCGGGCACGGACACGACAACGACGCCCGCTCCAACAGACAACTCTACGCCTGCGCCCAGTCCAACCCCCGGCGCTTCGGCAACTGCTCCGCGCGTTGTTACAAACAGCGGGGTATCGCCCTCAAATTCAACTGCAGTCGTAACGGGGACTGTTACGCCAAATGGCGCGCAGACCTCGTACTGGTATGAATATGGAGAATCAACAACCCTCGGCGGGAAGACTTCCTCGCAGGCTGTCGGCTCCGGTTGGAGCGCGATTCCTTCCCCGGGTTACATCACCGGACTGCGCGCCAATACGCCCTACTACTTCCGCTTAAGCGCGCAAAACGCATACGGCACCGTGAACGGCGCCACATACAGCTTCAGCACGAACAGCAATCCGCCCCCCGAAGGCAGTGCTCCTACTGTGAAAACATTGTCTGCGAGCGCAATCACACGGACGAGCGCCACTCTCCAGGGCGACGTGACGCCGAATAAGGCAGGGACGCAATACTGGTTTGAGTACGGAAAGAACGGCACCCTTGGCGGCACGACTGCGCTCACATCTGTTGGCGACGGAAGCGCGAAGGTTTCCGCATCCGCCGCGATTGCCAATCTTGAACCGGCGACAACTTACTACTATCGCGTGAACGCACAAAATCAATTCGGCACCATCAACGGCGCGATACTGACGTTCAAGACATCGGGGCCCCCTGTTTCCGTTGCACCGGCAGTAATGACGCAGGCTGCAAGCCCAGTGGCTACGACCACGGCAACTTTGCGCGGTACGGTAAACCCAAACGGCGCGCAGACGACGTACTGGTTTGAGTACAGCACAGATTCGCTTCTCGGTTCTGTCTTGTTGAATACGACACAGCAGAGATCAGCTGGAGCAGGCACACACACGTCTTCGGTTGAGGCGAACGTATCTTCTCTCAGCGGAGACACGAATTACTTCTACCGCCTCGTGGCGCGGAATTCCGCCGGCACTGTTCGCGGTGATGACATGACATTCACAACGAAGTAGATAAAAATAATCTGCTCCCCGCCTTCCGGCAGGGAGCAGATTGCCCCATTAAAAATCCAAATAAATAATTTATCTTATGACAACTGTTGTAAATAACCCTGGGAATTCCGACGGAACTGGCGCAGGATTAATACTTGGCGTTATTCTTGCCATCGCAGTAATTGCGCTCCTGTTTTTTGTCTACGGACTGCCTGCAATTCGCGGTACGGAACCCGCAACCCCGGCCGCCAATACCATAGATGTAAATCTAAAACTGCCTGCAGGAAACACAGCGCCGCAGCAATAAGATTTATGGATTCATTCACCTCGCCGAGCACAAAACCGCTTTATAAGGGAACGCAAATTGTCTGGTATATCCTAGGGATAATAGAAGTGTTGCTCGCTTTTCGCTTTGTACTCAAGTTATTGGGCGCAAATCCGGATGCCGGTTTTTCCAGTTTCGTCTACGGCATAACGTACGTGTTAGCGACCCCGTTCCTCAATGTGTTCCGTGTTTCGCAAGTCGCAGGCAGTGTCTTTGAGTGGACGACCGTTTTGGCCATGTTCGTATACTGGGTGTTGGCTATCGGCATCATCAAGTTGTTCCTGATGGGAAAAACGGTCTCAACTCCGGAGGCTGCAGTTGAGTTAGAAAAACAGGAAAATAATTAAAATAATGCCCGCCTCAAACAAGGCGTGGATTTATTTCAAAATCACATATGCTTGAAACAATCATCGCGGTCTTAATAATCCTCTGGCTTCTGGGCTTTAGTTTTAAAGTAGGGGGGAATTTAATCCACGCGCTTCTTGTAATCGCCCTAGTTGTTTTCATCGTACGGCTTTTGTGACATGGCCATCTACTTTCCGCACGGCAAACTAAGGAAGGATTAAGCAGAAAGGAAAACCGCCCCTCGACAAGCTCGGGGCGGTTTTTGCTTGCCGTCTATCGCGTCCTTTTGGAAATTCTTTTCGCCCCCTTTAATGCATCCTTCTTTACAGCAATAGCGCGATTGCTCATTGTCTTCCAGTGCTTCTTCAAATCCTGCGCCAGAGCCCTTATTTCTGCGCGATTGGCGCTCATTTCTTTTGCATATCTTTTTGCCACGGAATCAATTATTTCATGATAGGCAGGCTCGCTTATCTCGCGCGCCGTCTCTAGTCTTTCCACAATGTCGCCCTTCATTTTGATGGCCCATGCCTTTGCTTGCCTCTGATTTCGCTTACCTTTGGGGCCAAGAAAGAAATACGCTGCCGCTAAGCCTGCGATGCTTGCGCCCAAGACCGCTAATTGAACTGCGCCGGAGTGATTTTTTGCTGTTTTTTTCATAATCTTTAATTTTTAATTTAATACTATTAATTAATCTTTGGCCGCCTGATCCTTTGGAGGCTTTTTTCTTCTGCGGGGGGGGAAAAGAAATCGAAATATAACGTTATCTTCCAAGCGGCCGCGAAGCTCTAAAACGAATTCTTCCGACCCTTTGAACCCGCCTTTAAGAGCATCTGAAAGCTCGTATAGATTTCTTCCTGCTCTGATTAAATAAAATAGAAGAATGGAAACCATCGTCCCCAGCACAACGGTCGCTACAGAAGATATGAAGAAGAAAATATCCGCTTTCATTAATTGTTCCATAAATTTCTTCTATTATACCAGTACCGCTATTATGCATGTTTTTACGCCGGGGGCCGCGCATCTTCGCAAAGCGCGCGGCCCCCGGCTCACATTACCAACTTGCGGGATTTGCATATTCCGCAATGCGCAGACGATACACCCATAGTTGTTTCTCAAATTTACAAACGCTTATAAGACTCATTGCAACAGACGCATAGCGCCCGTGCGAATGAATGTAAAGAATGAACAACCTGCTTCCATTTTAGGCGCACGAGATGAACGCACTGTGAACTGCCGGACCTTAATCCATCCGGGCTGCAAAGAATGGCTTTGCGCACCAGCGGTTCTTTAAGAAGTTATGCAACCAAGCGGTATCCGACACCGCGGATTGTCTCAAAACGAACAGAGTTGCCTGCCGATTCCAGTTTTTTGCGCAAGTTCTTGATGTGGACATCCAGAACGTTGCTTAAGTTCAAGGCATTAAAGTCCCAAACCTTATTATGCAGGTCTTCCCGCGTCAAAACCTCGTTGGGACTTCGGATAAAACATTCCAAAAGGGCGTATTCTTTCAGCGTCAAAGGTATATCCTTATTCCCAATACTAAGCCGGTGTGCCGCGGTATCTATCGTGAGCTCGCCCACGGCATATACGACCGGTTGCATGGTCACGGGTCTTCGCAGGACCGAATTTATTCGCGCGACAAGTTCTTCGGACGAGAACGGTTTTACTACGTAGTCTTCCGCCCCGCTGTTGAGAAGCGCTATCTTTGATGCTGTCTCGCTGTCTCCCGTCACTATTATTATAGGAGTCTTCACGCCCTCCTCTCTTAGGCTTGTAGTAAGGGCCATGCCGTTCATGCCGGGGAGCCCGAGATCCATAAGTATGAGGTCATATTCCTCGCGATACATGAGAATTCGCGTACGGGCTTTCAGCGCATCTTCAATCCAATCCACGGCAAAACCTTTTAATTCAAGGATTTTCTTTAGGTTCTTCGCTATCACTTCTTCATCCTCAACTATTAGCAGGCGCATATAGCCCCACTATACATCCTATACATGAAGAAATCATGAAGAAATTCAGACAATGCCTGTTAATACGCCATTTTTGAGCCCATACTTATATGCCTAGAAAGCATGCGCAGTAGAGAATGTTATCTACAGTTTATCTACACGTAATACCCTTGCCAGGAGAAAAGCACATGTATGTACAACCAGAAATGTGTGCTATGGTCGTCTACGCTAGTGTTTGCATCGGTCCCTTCCCTCAATACGCAGTCGCGCAATGAAGGGCGAAGCCGAGCTTGCTTCTGCTCCGAATTGCAGGCCGAAATGCAATGAAAACTCTTAACTCCACGGAGGAAAAGAACGAAAAGAAAATCGCGCCCAAAATCGATGCCCAGCTTAGGGTACTTTTTGATAACGCGAATGAACTGAAGGTATGCATGCTAAACAGCGCTGGCAATATTATCGGCTGGAACATGAGCGCGGAGAAGCTTACAGGGTACGCCTCTAAAGAAGTGATGGGAAAATATTATACGGATTTTATTTCAAGGGAAGAGAGGCGCAAGAACATATTCAAGAAAATCCTTCAGACTGCCTCAAAGAGGGGGAGTTATACCGCAGAAGGCATTCGCGTGCGCAAAGACGGCTCGCATTTTTGGGCGCAGACATTTATCACGCCGATGAAGGATAGCGCCGGAAGGGTCAAATTTTTCATACTTATCACGAAGGATATATCGCGGGAGAAAGCTCTCGCGCAAAAGAAAGAGGAATAGATAGGAATTGCTTCGCACGAGTTGAGAAATCCCATCACCGCGCTTTCCCTGTACTCCGAGCTTCTGGGGAAACGCTTGGAACTGGATGCTGACAAGCAAAGCCTGCTCATGTTGCGCGATATTCAAGCCCAGGCTAATCGCCTCACGACACTGATAGATGACTTGCTCATAGTAGGCAAAATAGAGGGCGGGAGATTGGACCTTCACAAAGAAGTTTTCAATCTGGGCGCGTTCACAAAGAAGATTATCAGCGACTATCAGAGAATTGCTCCAGCGCTTAAAATCGTTTTCATGGGTTCTCGCGCACGCAATGTGTGCG
>JANLIP010000035.1 GCA_024654165.1 Candidatus Kaiserbacteria bacterium
GGAACAGTGGCATTTGTATCGGCGGGCGGATTTCCAATGCCGGAATTGTTTGCAGTTTTGGCGATTGCGTTTGAATTCGGGGGCGCCCTCATGCTTTTGACGGGATATCGAGCGAGAATGGGCGCAAAGGCGCTAATCATACTCACTGCACTAGCGACAGCGGCTTATCACAATATGTTTTCTGATCCGACACAGCAGATAATGATGTTGAAGAACCTGGCAATCATCGGCGGGCTCTTGTATGTCTCTGCGTTTGGCGCAGGCGCTTACAGCTTGCACAAAAAGTGCGGGGATTGCGGAAGTGCAAGATGCCCAGTGTGCAATAGCGATGAAAAGAAGGAGGGAACGATACAGGGGGATGAGGTTTAAGTTTCAAATTATTCTCCTGTTTGTATAAGGGCTCGCAGTTCCATTCGCGAACCGTTATAATCTCTGCCACGCACCTTTAGCCCCGACGCTTCGGTCGGGGCCCCGACTGTAACGTCGGGGCTCAGTGTTAGAGAATGCGCGCAGGCACCTTTAGCTCAGTGGTAGAGCGTTCCGTTCACATCGGAAAGGCCGTAAGTTCGATCCTTACAAGGTGCACAAGGAATTGCTTGAGATAATTCCTTAGACACATTCGGGCCGTAGTATACCGGTAGTACATACGATTCGGGTTCGTATAGACCGGGTTCGATTCCCGGCGGCCCGACCGGGGTATAGTGTAGCGGCAACACACATGCATGGGGTGCATGAGACGCTGGGTCCGACTCCCAGTACCCCGACAAGATGTGATATATTCTTTTAGTTCGTAAAGGGGCCCATAGTAAAGTGGTATTACGCGGCATTCGCATTGCCGAGGCGGGAGTCCGATTCTCCCTGGGTCCACAGTGCAAAAACATGTTCAGTAGTGTTATAATCTCGGCAAATGAATTACAGCATATTCAGCTTGGGCAGTAACGACGGACTGGCGAAGAAAATCGCGGATAAGCTCGGAGTGGAGCTAGGCAAGATAAAATGCAAGACATTTGCCGATGGGGAACAGCACGTGCAATTCTTAGAAAATCTTCGCGGGAAGAATGTATTTCTAGTGCAATCTACAAATGCTCCGGCCGATAACATGGCTCGTCTTTTGCTTGCGATTGACGCGGCGCGCGGAGCCTCGGCGCACGAAATTACCGCCGTCATTCCGTATTTTGGATATGCCAGACAAGATAGAAAAGCGCGCCCGCGAGAGCCGATATCGGCGCGCGTGTGCGCTGTGATGCTTGAAGCTCTCGGCACTGACCGATTGCTTACGATGGATTTGCACAACGATGCAATCGGCGGTTTCTTCCGCAAGACAAACGTAGATTATCTTTATGCGCGCCCTGTATTCCTAACGTTCTTTAAAGATTTCTTCAAAGACGCTCTTGCAAAAGATGATTTGGTCGTCGTATCACCTGACGCCGGCGGAGTGGTGCGCGCGCAATCATTTGCTAAGCGCTTGATGAAATCTGCCGACCTTGCGATTATCCACAAGGAGCGTGATGTGCCCAATCAAGTCGCAAGAATGAAACTGATAGGAAATGTGGAAGGGAAAATCGCGCTTATCGTGGACGACATGGCGGACACCTGCGGAACGATGGCAACAGCCGCCAATCTTCTTGTAGAAAGCGGTGCGCGCGAAGTTTATGCAGTAACGACGCACGGCCTCTTGAGCGGTTCTGCACAGGAAACTATTGAGAAATCACCAATCAAACGTTTTTTCATTACCGACACAATTTCCGCGGAGAGAACGCTTTCTCCAAAAATCCAAATTGTCTCTGTTGGCGAGATTTTTGGCGACGCAATTTCCCGCATAGTAAGCGGGGAATCATTGAGCGCCCTTTTTGAAGCAGAGTAATAAGACGCTCTCATTTTCCCCGCTTTTTATAGGCTAATTCGCCCGAATATGCGCATAAGGAGTAAGGGGCGATACATACGATGATATGATGCGTGTATGAACGAGATGGAACGCAATTTGAAAGCTCTTGCCAACAAACGTCGGCTTGCAATTCTGAAGTATCTCAAGCGCACGGGGAAATCTTCGGTGGGCGACATCGCCGGCGAAATTGGACTTTCTTTTAAGGCGACCTCACGACATCTCGGAGTTCTCACCAACGCAGGGATTCTGGAGAAAGAGCAGGAGGGTTTGACGATGTGGCACAA
>JANLIP010000046.1 GCA_024654165.1 Candidatus Kaiserbacteria bacterium
TATTTTGTGGATTCGGCGCGGGCGCTTTTCTCTCTTGCAAAAGAAGTTGAGGAAAGAGCGGGAATTCAATTTGAGTTCATAAATCTTGGCGGAGGACTCGGCATACCATATAAGCCGGAAGACAAGGAGTTTGATATGCGGGCATTTTCCGACGGCGTGCGAAATGCTTACGAAGAAATATTCGGAGCGCGCTCTGTTCCGGTAAAAATCTTTATGGAATGCGGGCGTTTTATAACAGGGCCTTTCGGATACCTTGTATCCTCGGTGCGCCATGTTAAAGACTCGTATAAAAAATATGTCGGGCTTGATGCATGCATGGCGAATCTTATGCGCCCTGCAATGTACGGCGCGTATCACCACATCACTGTATTGGGGAAAGAAAGCGCCCCGCAGAATGCAGTGTATGACGTGGTCGGTTCTCTTTGCGAGAACAACGATAAATTTGCGATTAATCGGCCGTTGCCGGAAATTGCAGAAGGGGATATCATCGCAATCCACGATGCGGGCGCGCACGGGCACGCAATGGGATTTAATTACAACGGGAAATTGCGCTCGGCGGAATTCTTGATGCTAGATGGTGCATTCAAAATGATACGGCGCGCGGAAACTGCCGATGACTACTTCGCAACGCTAGTTTAGCTCTGCGCGGTTTCTTCCACAGGCTTTTCGCCTGTAGCATCAGCTTCAGCTACCTGCTCTCCGCCTGCAGAGCGGATGTCTATCTTCCAGCCTGTAAGGCGCGCGGCGAGGCGCACATTTTGTCCTCCTCGCCCGATTGCAAGAGGCTGTTGGTCTTCTGCTACTTGAACTACGGCGCGGTTTTCATCTTCAAATAATTCAACGCCAAGGACTTGTGCCGGCTTCAATGCTTCCTGCACATAATCAGATGTCTTTTCTGACCATTCAACAACGTCAATTTTCTCTCCGCCAAGTTCGGAAGTAACGACTGCGACGCGCACTCCGCGCTGGCCCACTAAGGCACCCACAGGGTCAACGTGATCATCTTTTGAAAACACTGCGATTTTTGCGCGGGACCCCGGCTCGCGGACTATTGCCTTTACCTCCACCACGCCCGAGGCCATTTCCGGCACTTCAGCTTCAAAAAGTTTTACCAAAAAGCGCGGGTGAGAGCGCGATAGGCGGATGAAAGTTCCGCGCACGCCCTCGTCTACGCGCAGAAGCAGCGCGCGCACGCGCTCGCCTTGGCGGTATCTCTCGCCCGGAATTTGTTCGTCGTAGGGGAGGATTGCGGTTGCACGCCCCAAGTCTACATAAAGATTGCCTCGTTCAAATCTTTGCACGTGGCCCGTTACAACTTCGCCCTCGCGTTCTCCGAATTCAGAAATTATTGATGCGCGCTCTGCTTCGCGGACTTTTTGCATTACTACCTGTTTTGCGGCTTGTGCCGCAATGCGCCCGAAATCCTCTTTTGTTTCTAGAGGGAAGGAAATCTCTTCGTCCAACTGCGCGTCTTTCTTAATTCTGCGCGCGTCCTCCAGCATAATGTGCTGTTCCGGATTAAAGCGCGAGCGGTGGTCCTCCTTCGCCAAGGCTTCGGAGGACACGTCGCCCCCCTCCGTTGAATCTCCGATGGGCATGTCTTCCTCGTCCCCCGTTCTAACGAGAGTTTTGTCCACAACGATTTTCGCCTGCCTGAATTCCATGTCGCCGGTTTCCGGATTGAAAGACGCACGGATTATCTGCCCGCGCTTGCCGTACTCGCGCCTATAGGCGGCAGCGAGCGCAGTAGAAAGCGCATCAATAACAGATTCGCGGGAAATACCCCGCTCTTGCTGGAGCTCGTCTAGTGCGGAATTAAGTGTTTTGAGGTCAAGGAGAGACATGTTAGAGATTCTTAGCGAATAAAATGAGCTTAGAAGCTCTTACACCCGACACACGGTTCGTTAAGAGTGTTTCCTACTCGTGTTGATTCTGCTGACAACATACGGTGAGCCGTGTGGCGGGT
>JANLIP010000053.1 GCA_024654165.1 Candidatus Kaiserbacteria bacterium
CGCCCGCGAGGTGCGCGGCGCCTCCGGCACCGGCAATAATTACCTTCAATCCATTCGCTTCCGCGCTTTTTGCATACTCAATGGCTTGGTCGGGCGTACGATGCGCCGAAAGCACCTTGACCTCGCTTTCAATCCCGAATTCCTTGAGAATCTCTGCCGCGTCTTTCATGACAGGCAAATCCGAATCCGAGCCCATGATTATCCCCACAAGTGGCGAGCCAGTAGCCGGTAGTTTGCCGTGCCCATCCGAAGCTTTTAACGAAGGAGGGTAGCCCGTAGCGGAATTCATAAAGCCATTTTAGCATTAATTATCGCAATTTCTCAATGATGCCGATAAGTTGGTTCAGGTTACTAATTAAGAAGTCGGGGTTGGTTTCTTTCAGCCTCGGAGTTGAGACGTATCCGCCGGTTATTGCGACGGTATGAATTCCAAGTCGTTTTCCCGCCTCGGGTTCTTCTGTGGAATCTCCAATAATGAGCACCTCATTCTTCTTGAGTGAACGCTCCGCAAGAAACTGATTTAGTCTTTCAAATTTATTCCTTCCCCGCATGGCCCCGTATATATCATTTGCAAAAACGTTGGAAAAGTATTTCTCAAGCGCTAGCCGTTTTAGTTGAATCTGTACTCCGTCGGTAGAGTGGCCGCTCAAAATAATGCATTCTATATTGTGCTTATATAAATAATTTAATAACTTCCGTGCCCCTCTTCGTGTTCTTACACGAGCAGCCCGAGGTTCATAATCTTCGTGGAACCTTTCTTGAATGATATCTGCATACTTCTTTATCTCATCTTCGGTGAAGCCTTGAGAGCGGTATATATTGCTGGCCGGAATAGAAAAGACTTCGCGAAACGTCTTTATGTCAATAGATTTGCGGCCAAGACTTTTGAGGACATTGCTGACACTCTTGGCACAAATGCCTGCGTCCGCAATTATCACTCCGTTCCAGTCAAAAACAACGAGTTTAGTCATGATTAGCCAAAATATTTAACTGCATTTTTAAATATTTGTAGCCCCGGTCCCTCTTTTGGCAAGGCGTCGCCTTGACGAATATATTGTTCGCGAAGATTCGTCCAATGCGGAAGCTGGGTAAATCGCACTGCGCGCTCGGGGTGCGGCATTAGCCCGAGGACCCGGCCATTGTATCCGGTGATGCCCGCGATATTCTCAAGCGAGCCGTTCGGATTCGCTGGAAGATTCATGTACTTGGAGGTTTCACCCCCAAAATACTTAAGAGCAATCTCATTCTGGTTCTTGAGCTTCGCAAGCATTTCCGGTGGGGCGAAATACTTCCCCTCCCCGTGCGCAATGGGAACTGACATCGTTTTGATCCCGGAAAGCCACGGGCTGTTGCCACTAACTTCTAAATCAACCCAGCGGCAAACGTATCTCGCGGAATCATTTGCGATTAATGCACCGGGCAAAATTCCCGCGCTCGTAATGATCTGGAATCCGTTGCAGATGCCGATTGCAAGAGTGTCCCGCGCGAGGAATTTTTCTAGCGCCTCGCCCAAATGCTGCTTGACTCTGTTGGCATACGCCTTGCCGGAACCCGTGTCGTCGCCGTATGAAAATCCGCCGGGAAAGACAATGATTTGCGCCTTATTCAAAATCGAGGGACGAGCGATGATATCGTTGATGTGTACGATATCGGCAGTAGCATCAACCATCTCAAAAGCCGATTTTGTTTCGTCTTCGGTATTGAGGCCGTAGCCGGAGAAAATTATGACGTGTGGTTTTTTCATAAATATTTTCTTTTCCTTCTTCTTGTCATGACGTCCATCCCATGGGTTTGATCTTTAACAAACCCGAGCTTTTCATAATAATGCTCAAGTGCATTTTGGTGTATTCGTCTAAGTTTGAGGTTTGTTTCATGATTTTCCCTGCTGTTAACTGGGTATGGATCCAGTTTTATGATCTCGTATCTCGCATTTGCAGCATCCAACAACTTCTCTCCTACGCCATATGCCTCGGGAGAATGTCTTGTCAACATTAAAGAAACGTAAAGTAGACCTTCTCCCTCGTCCTCACCGACGAGAATACCTTGGTCATTGGACGCAGAGGAGGCGATAAACACTATCCCCCTTTCATTGAACAATTCTCGACGGGGCCCAACAAGAGCTCCGCGATTCGGAAACGTTTCTTTGAGGTCATCGAGGAATGCTCTTACTCTCTCATATGCTGTAGCTCCAGTAACACTCTCAACTGAGACCTCTGGCTGTTCTTTTTGCTTTAAAGTGTCTAGGTTCATATGTTACCAATTTTTGAAGAATGAGCGGTAGGCTTTCGTGAGTTCAGGAGTGGAAATGTTGAAATTCGTTTTAGGAAGCTCAACTGAAAGCGCTCCAGTATCAACAATTTCTCCGATTCGCGCCATTGGGACACCTTTCATAATCTTCTCAAATTCCTTTTCTTTCCCCTTGCGCACGGAGACTAAAATCCGGCCTTGGCTTTCAGAAAATAGAATTGCATCGGCTGACTTCGCGTTTCCCGGAAGATTCTTCAGATTTACTTTTGCCCCAAGCTGTCCCGCCACTACACTCTTCGCAAGCGCAACCGCAAGACCTCCGCGCCCTACTCCGATTGCTGATGCCACGCATCCGGACATTCCAACATTCTCAAGAATGTTGGAATGTCCGTTTATGGCTTTTGAGAGCGCGTCGTACACTTTTGCATTCTTCTTCGCGTCTACCGTCGGGACGGTGTTTCCTGTTTTCTCGCCCAACAGCGCAAAATATTCAGAGGCACCCAATTCATCATTCGTTTCGCCCACAAGGTAGATAGAATCCCCCGCTTGTTTAAAATCAATCGTCATCGCCTTTGTAACGTCGGGAATAACACCGATTGCGGAAATCAGAAGCGTTGGAATTGCAGAAATATGGACGGCCTCGCCTTTTGCTGTGAACCCGCGGAAATCATTGAACATTGAATCCTTGCCGGAAATAAAGGGTGTTCCGTACGCGGTCGCGATATCAAAACAGGCGCGCGCAGATTCTTTCAGCTCGTACAGACGCTCCGGCGTGTTGGAGCTTGACCAGCAAAAGTTATCCAAAATCGCCAGATAGTCGCGCGAAGCGCCGGCGCAAACGGCATTCCGTATCGCCGTATCAATAGAGGCGGCGGCCATTTTGTATGTATCAACTGCCGAATACCACGGCGCATATCCATGCGCCAAAACAATGCCGCGCGGAGAATTTGGGAGCGGTTGTAAAACTGCCGAATCCGCATTCACACGCCCCTTGCCTTGGAGCGGTTTAGTGATTGATGTTCCCTGCACTTCGTGGTCATACTGCTCGGAAATAAAAGACGTTGAACCAATGCTGGGACGCGAAAGAATCTTGAGTATCGCATTTCCGAGTTCCGAATCCTTCAAGGTCGGACCTTTAGAAATCCCCAAAGTCGGACCTTTGGGCGCTTTAGATTTCTGGATTTCAATTGGCCGGCCATCGTGCAGAAACGACAGTTCTATATCCATCACCTTTTTCTTCCCGAATTTCACGACACATCGTCCCGAATCCGTGAACGTGCCTATACGAGTCGCCTCCACATCATGCCTATCAAAAATCTTTTTAAGAGCGGTCCAATTCTTTTTGGGAACCGCGAGCGTCATGCGCTCCTGCGATTCAGAAAGCCAAATCTGCCACGGTGCCAACCCTTGATATTTGAGAGGAACTTTTGCCAAATCCACTTCGCATCCGCCGCTTTCTTTTGCCATCTCGCCCACGGCACCCGAGAGTCCGCCGGCCCCATTGTCGGTAATACTGGAATACAATCCCAACCCTCTCGCCTCGTGAATCAGAGCATCAGAAAGTTTCTTTTGAGTGATGGGG
>JANLIP010000059.1 GCA_024654165.1 Candidatus Kaiserbacteria bacterium
GAGAAAAAAGACTCGGATTCCACCGGGCTTTCTCTTTTTATATTTTCCCCTAGAAGCTAGAAGCTAGTCCCTAGAAGCTTGCCCTAGACTATTTCACACGTCCCCCCCGCGCAGGCCAGTTCCTTCGCCTGCTCTGTCTCGTCTGTTCGCTCGTAGATAATCAATTTTGAATAATCAATGACGGGGAATTTTGATGCTAGTGCTTCGTACGTCTTCTTATCAATCGCTTCATACGGGGCAAGACGGTAGACGTGATTCTCGCGCGGGAGGAATGAAAGCCCGCCGATGATGTCCCAGTTGTCGGAAATCCATGCGACGACTGCGACCCACTCCTCATCCCCCACTGAAATTGTCGCCGAAGGGTTGTGCTCGGTGTAATTCAGCTTCACCATTTTCCAATATTCAAGTTGTTCCATCGCCGTGAGGTCGTTCTTGTACAGGGAGCCGTTGGGGGCTTTGACGGGAAATTCCAAAACAAATGTCGTCGCCTCATTCGCATTCTGCCCCACTTCCGGATGCGCATGCACCCCTTGGTCGCGCATCATCTTGTAGAGCGAGTCGGTCGCAGAGATGCGGACACGGCGGATGTAGTATTGCGAGTGGCGCGGATGGATTCCCGAAGAGCAGTTGAATGTCTGCGAGACGGTACCCGAAGGCTTCACGCATGTGATGGAAGTTGAAGCGCTGATGCCGAAGCGCCTTGCGTATGTTGCATTCGTCCTTATTGATACCGCGCGCATTTTGCGCATCACTTTACCATCGCGCACGACGGGAGAATCCCACTGGCCTGTGATTGAAACGCCGAGAAGCCTCTCCGCCTCGCAATTATTCTGCCAGTCTTTTGAAATGTAATTGAAATTTGTGAGCGTGGACTGATAGGTGCCGAGGAGAGTCGCGAGGCGCGCCTTTCGGAGCAGTGTTTTCTCTGTGTCGTCCGCGCGCGCAATCACTTCCGATAGGTTGCAGAACTGCTTGGACTGCAAAATTATCTCTCCGCACGGATTTGTGCCCACTTGTCCGATAGAATTCCCACGCTTCCCGTACTTTTTGTGCAGTAGTTTCTGACGGCGCTCTGGCATCGTCTTTTCCAGAGAACCGCGGTTGAAAATACCGCGCTCGCCTGTTCCGCTCTTCATTAGAGCCACCCATTCGTCCATCAGTTCGGCGTTTGAGGGCTTCACTTCATAGACGGCGGAGTTGTTGGCGACAGAGCGGTAGGGGTCGGTGAGGAAAAACTGCCCCTTTTTTGCATCGCGAATTTCTACGTCGTCCAAATCCGAGAGTGAAATCATCGCCGTCCTGCGCACGCCGCCGGCCACCACGCACTCGCCTATTTTGCAGATGACATCGTGCGCATCTATGTTGCGCAGGCGTCTTCCTTGCCGGCGCAAAATTCTCTCGCGAGCAAAAGCAAGAAGCGAGCGAAGTGGCTCCGGCCCTGATGCCTTCCCGCCCATAGTCTTTAATCGCGAGCCGGCCGGGCGAATCATGGAAAAATCAAAATCAATGTCTTTACCGGAGTACCAAGTGCGGAGCCCCAGAGTGAGCGCGTCGCACCAGCCCTCTTTGTTGTCGGCGACAACATGAACGGCAAGTTTTTCCCCTGTCTGCTTTTCAATCTGCGGAAGCTGTTGGATGTTCTGGCTTTCCACCGCGTAGCCCACTCCGCATCCCTGCATTGAGAGGTACATGATTTCGGCGAAGTCTTCCAACTTTACGGGCGCAGTGAACGAGCAATTATAAAAACAGGTGTTGCACTTCTTTGCGGGAGCTCCCGCAAATTGCATCGCGCGCATTGAGGGCATCACTTCCTGTTTCAAAATTGCTTCGCGAATTTCTGCGTATTCTTTTTTCGTGAGTTTGTCGCCGAGATTTTCTTTCATGAACCCGACGTATCTGTCCACCGTCTCTATCCATGTCTCGCGCCTCTGCTCGCTCTCAATCCACCTCGCGTACGTGCGCAGGTACACAAATTCTCCAAGCGGATTATTTTTGAAATACTTCTTGCTCTCCAATGCCAGCGCGCGCACGTGCTCCGGCACCGCTCCCTGTTCCTTGCGGACCTTCGCCCGCTCTGCTCGGTAAAGAATGTATGCCTTGGCAGCGGCCGCGTAATCGGCGAGGATGAGCTGGCGTTCAACTTCGTCTTGGCAACCCTCTACTGTAGGCAGGAAATTTTTATAGGTCTTCGCAATCCGCATCATTTCTCCCGCCACTTTGTGCGCCACCACCACCGCCTCGTCTTCCGAGCCCTCAGCAGTCGCGAGCATCGCCTTGTGAATCGCGTTGGTGACTTTATCAAATTCAAACGGCACTATCCGGCCGTCTCTTTTCTGAACGTTCGGCAAATATTTTTTGTATACGCGCAGAGCCGAACCTCCGCCCACCGCTGATTTCGCCGAAACGGAAACACGAGCTACGTTCCTCGCAGCCCTCACTGTCGTATTTTGATTCGTCATGCGCATAATGAATCTTTTGATAAGGGATGTTAATTGTACTCCTATGTTTGGGAGTCCGAGGGAAGATTTGCCTGTTGATAACTCCGACGCGCCGGAGCGTAGGAGTCCGGCCGGAGCGTCGGACTCCCTAAAGCCCCACAATATCCCCCACATTCACATTATTGTCTCTTGCAAACCCCGCTGGAAGCTCTAAGACGTAGCGCGCCGGCACATTTGGAGTGAAAACCTCCGGATATGTCATGGGCGAGGCGTTTTCCCGCATGTCCACCACCCTTCCATAGCTAGAAAGCCATAAAATGTCTATTGAGAAGAGCATGTCCTTCATCCAGAACTGATATCTTGAATCCGTATCAAAAACAAACAGCATTCCTTCGCCTGAAGCAAGCATATTTACTCCGCCCAAGCCCCTCGCCCGCGCATCGGGGGTATTGGCGACTGATACTCTTATCGTCTTGCCTGCGATTTGTATGCTCTGCAACTCGGAAGAGCCTCGGAAAGAAGCCCTTGCGTCTTCTTGCCAGACTTTAATGGAGAATATGCTAACGGCTGTTGCGAAAAATAGTACGACGGAGAGGATTTTCCAATTCATGCGCGCAATACCGGCTAAATAACGAGGACTACAGACATTGCAACAAGAGCAACAAGCCAGAATAGAGAATTGATTATGTCGTAGGCAACGGGCTTTTGCTCCCAGATAATTGATCCCAACAGCGCTGGCGCGACAAAGCCGGCCCATGCCAAAACGGCGAGCTTGACAGCTCCTGTGATATCAAATACCCCGCCCGCAATACCAAATATATTTAATACGTAGGCTGCGAACATGCTTGCGAGAAGCGCGAGTATAGTCATCAGATGCATGCGCCCTTTCCCGCGCTCAACAGTTTCAGGAGTAATTCCCGAATATCGCATCCACAGCGTACCCAGCACGCGCGGGTGATACCAGAAAATCCCTATCACAACAGAAGCGAGGCCTGCGAAAAATATTCTTAAAAGAGTTGGTTCAAACATTTCATTGTTACGGTGAACGCTATCGGACCTGCGGATGCCTGTTTCGCCTCTTTAGTTCTGCCAACAGTTTCAGCGAGTCCTCGTCGCCCAATATTTTGTATGCCTCTGCCAAAATCTGTTCATCCGTCATTATGATGTGTTGGGTATCTTGATATCTATTTACTGCCTCCGGATGCTCCTGCAAGAAATCCTTTAGGGCCTGGTAGAGAAACACCTCTTGTTTATTATTTGTGCCGAACTGTTTGTGAACATCTAGATGATTCAGCATTTTCATTACCGAAGAAAGCGGATCTTTTTTCTCTTGCGCAGAGACCGTTCCCGTCTCGCCCATGGTCGGAGCAACGGTACCTTTTTGATACTCTCTCGCTTTATCAAGAACAGTCCTGTAGTCTTCTTTGCTAAGAAAGCCTGCTCGCCCCTTATATGCCTCATGGGCATAACCCTTGTTATCTCTCAAATTAAGAACTACCTCATCTTTCCCTGCGGTTGCAGAAGAATCCAAGCTCTTTCCTCCCCCCATATGCGAACCTTGAAAATACATATTCTTCATGCTAGCCCCTGCATGCTTTAAGTCAAATGCATTCTGTGGAATCTAGTCTGCGATTTAATTAATCTCAATGTCTATGTGGCGCACCGAGGGAAAACGTTTCCTGATTTTCTTTTCAACTTCGTCAATCTTCTTTCCCATGAGGCGCGGGATTCTGTCGGCATAATCAACGCAAAAACGCTTGAACGCCTCGTAATCATTTTTCACCTCCTCGTATTGGCCCTTGAGATACTTCTGCTGGTACGCTTCTTTGAAAAGTGCGGGGCCGTTAAATTCTATTTCAAACTTAATCCGGTACACGCCAATGCCGAGCACGGTTGACTTAAAATCAATAACGCGCTCTATAGAGGGCTCGGCAACCAAGGCCGCGATTATTTCCTCGCGCTCACTTTCGGGGATTGAACGGCCCAAAAGATACGAACGATTCTTGCTGATGAGTATCACCGCGGTCGCCCCGAGCAGGATGCCGATTACTATTGAGCCAATCCCATCCCACATCACATTTTCTGTATAGTATGAAATACCCAAGCTCGCCGAAGCTACCAAAACACCGATAAGGGCAGCCCCATCTTCAAGATACACCGCCAAAGTGCTGGGATCTGCGAGTCCAATCCGCTCACTCCATGACGCATCCGGATATGAAACCCTTAGTCCGCGCTCTGCAATCCAGAGTGTTATAGCCTCAATAACAAACGACGCCGCAAGCACCAAAAAGACAAGTGCATGTATTTCAATGGGCTCCGGATTAATGATTGAAGAGATTCCGTTGTAGATCGTAACGCCCGCGCCGATGAAGAAAATCCCGCACGCCGAGAGGAGCGCCCAGAAAAATCGCTCGTTCCCGTATCCGTAGCCGAAATCCTCGTCCGATTTTCTTGAAGAGCGCTTGACGCCGATAAGA
>JANLIP010000064.1 GCA_024654165.1 Candidatus Kaiserbacteria bacterium
GCGATTGTTGATTCTCCATAGACGCGGATTATCGCTTCTTCAGGCGCGTGTCCCGGGCGAAAGCCGTCTAGCTTCGCCGTTTTTTGCATTTCTTTTAAAGTCTCTGCGCGGTAGCGCGAATATGATTCGGCGGGAATTTCCGCCTTTACCTCAACCTCCCACGCGTCTTTATCGCGCGTAACTTTTATATTTGTTGCCGAACTTTTGTCGCTTTCAGTTTCAGACATCGGTATGTCTTATCACATTTTTCCAACTTCAGCGAGTTAAATCGAGGCATGCAGCATATCATCGTAGCTCGTCCGGCCGGACATTAGACGATGATATGCCCCTTGGGCACTAAAAAATACCGGTTTTTACCGGGTACGTGCATTTACCAACTTTCACAAGCCTTCAAATTATTCAAATCCCGATACTTAGGCATTTGCCTAAGTATCGGGATTTGTTAGGGGCCAGCCATTCTTTTTTGTCATCCAAATCTTACTGCGAGCTCTGCTGGAATCCTTTCAAAACGGCGTCGTTTTGCGAATTGGCCTGGTTAATATTTATTGACCCCTCGGAACCAGATGCTTCTTGAGGCAGAGGCTCGGAAGAAGTATCGCTTGATGAAGCCGTATCAGTATCATTGCCTAGGATAAGCGGAGGGGGATTGTTGTTTTGCAGGCCCGAGCGAGAGCTCCAGAAATAAAATGCCCCGGCACCCATTAATAGTATGATGATTATCGCTCCCACAAACGGCCCAGTTCCGGATGGAGAGCCTTGATCCTCCTTTAATTCTTCCGAGCCGTTTGTTTGATTGTCAGTTTCCATAAGTGTGATAGCGGAGGAATTAAGCATTTAGCTTATATTTCAAGGGGAATTATATCACGGAGGATTAGTTGTCAAACAGATTTAATTGCGTTACACTCCGCGAAATCAAGTTTAATTAATCATTTATTCATATATGCAGTCAACTATTTTTCTATGGACGGTTATTTCCGGGTTGGTAACGCTCGCTTTCAGCGGGATTCTTGCTATGCAGGTTTTGAGTCTTGCAGACGGGAGCAAAAGAATGACAGATATTGCCGATGCCATTAAAGAAGGCGCAAATGCATATCTTATTCGCCAGTACAAGGTTGTAGCCATAGTCGCCGTTATCTTTTTCCTTCTGCTCGGATACTACATATCATGGATTTCGGCGGTAGGATTCATCATAGGCGCGGTTGTTTCCGCGCTCTCCGGCTACATCGGAATGGCAGTTGCTGTCCGCGCGAACGTGCGCACAGCGGAGGCTGCTCGCAGCGGAATCCCTGCCGCTCTTAGTGCGGCATTTCGCGCCGGCTCTGTAACTGGGCTTACAGTCGCAGCTCTCGCTCTCCTTTCCATAACGGTATTCTACTGGGTAACAGGCGATTTGGGCGCAATGATAGGGCTCGCTTTTGGCGCGTCCCTCATCTCAGTTTTTGCCCGTCTTGGCGGAGGAATCTTCACAAAGGGCGCCGATGTCGGCGCTGATTTGGTGGGCAAAATTGAGGCGGGAATTCCCGAAGACGATCCGCGCAATCCGGCAGTCATCGCCGACAACGTCGGCGACAACGTCGGCGACACGGCCGGCATGGCGGCGGACCTTTTTGAAACGTATGTCGTATCTGCAGTTGCCGTCATGCTTTTGGGCTCGCTCCTCCTGCCGAATTTCTCGGGCGCAATTATGTTTCCGCTTGCGCTCGGCGCTGTGGGGCTCATTGCCTGCGTAATAGCATCGTTCTTCGTGCGAGGCGGAACCAAGGGCTCAATCATGCCCGTTCTGTATCGCGGGCTGATTGTTTCAGCGGTGCTTTCTGTGGCTGCATTCTATCCGCTTACTACATGGATTATGTCGGGCAACGGTTCTTTTGAAGTACTGAATCTTTTCTACTGCGCGCTCATTGGAATCGCCGTAACCATCGGCATGTTCGTCATCACAGATTACTATACGAGCAAGGATTACAATCCGGTGAAGGCAATCGCGAAGGCTTCAACGACCGGGCACGGCACGAACATAATTACCGGCCTCGGAGTCTCAATGGAGGCGACAGCGCTCCCTGTGCTTCTAATAACCGGAAGCATTCTTCTTGCCTATCACTTTGCAGGACTCTACGGAATCGCTATCGCCGTCATGGCGATGCTCTCGCTTACGGGAATCGTCATCGCAATAGACGCATTTGGTCCGATTACAGATAACGCCGGCGGGATTGCGGAAATGTCGGAACTGTCAAAAGATGTGCGAGAGGTGACAGACCAGCTTGACGCTGTAGGGAACACGACCAAGGCAGTGACTAAAGGTTATGCAATCGCCTCGGCCGGATTAGCGGCTACTGTCTTGTTCGCCTCGTACACGCAGGAAATTTCTAACCTAGCTGCGGGCGCTCTCACATTTGACCTTAGCAACCCTTCCGTCCTTGCAGGGCTTCTCATTGGAGGATTGCTTCCTTATCTATTTTCTGCGTTCGCAATGAGCGCTGTCGGCAAAGCCGGACATGCTGTGGTTGAGGAGGTGCGCCGGCAGTTTAGAGAAATTCCTGGCATCATGGAAGGAACTGCAAAGCCCGACTATGGAACTGCGGTGGAAATTGTTACAGCTGTCGCACAACGCCTCATGATTGTGCCAGCTCTTCTCCCGGTACTCGTGCCGATTTTGGTGTGGTGGCTCCTGGGGCTTCAAGCACTCGGCGGGCTCTTAGTAGGCGTAATCGTTACAGGTCTTTTCGTGGCGATTTCTATGACTTCGGGCGGAGCCGCATGGGACAACGCGAAGAAATATATTGAAGACGGGCATCACGGCGGAAAGACAGGACACGCCCACGCTGCGGCTGTTACCGGCGACACTGTGGGAGACCCGTACAAAGACACTGCAGGGCCTGCGATTAACCCGATGATTAAGGTGGTGAATATTGTGGCCCTCCTAATCGTGAGCTTTCTGAGTTAAACCTGTATTTTCATTACTTGTGAAAACCGCCGGCATCCGCCGGCGGTTTTTGTTGGGAGGCAAAAGTTGCTACAAGTTTTCTTTGATGGATTTAACCGCTTTCTCAATATCCTCGCGATGGCCGAAAGCAGAAAGGCGCATGTAGCCCTCGCCGTTCTCGCCGAATGCTACTCCCGGAGTTGTAATTACATGCGCTTTTGCCAGAATTTCGTCAAAGAATTC
>JANLIP010000077.1 GCA_024654165.1 Candidatus Kaiserbacteria bacterium
CGCGCTTGGCGACAACAGTAATTCTACAGCGCCGGCGCTCACATCTACGCGCCACCACGAATCGGATGTGCGTATCGCTCCCTTGTACCAATCATTGAGGAAAGTGTTGGATGTAAGGAACTGCGGAACGGCGCAATATGCTATCAGAGGCTTCACAACAGCGCTCGGCTTTTTAGAAGAAGTTTTTGGCGTGGTGGTAGATTGCGCAATAGCCGGCATTTCCGTGCTCCATACGCATTTCTCCGCTGTGGTTTTTATTGGCAAAGAAATTACAGACGCATCTTCGCGCGTGCGCACAAAAAGGCTTAAGGACCCATTCTCTGAAGTTCCATAAATCACAGCGGTGGAAGACGTGTTCGGCAAGAAGGTAAGCCCGGGCAAACCTCCTATCTGAAGAACAAGAGAACCGTCCTTTCTAAGCTCGTACGCGAATCCCGGAACGTTGTCGGCCGGATGGAGTACGAAGAAAGTACGGCCGTCTGCGAGAGAAATCGGCCTCCATCCTGAAAGCGGAGAAGAAAAGACAACTTTTCTTTTTGCCCCGTCTGCCGATGAGAGGACACCCTCGGACCCTCCTACAATATTTTGCGTTAAGTACAAAAACCCATTGCTTAACGGAGCGGATACTATTGCGCTTATATTTTGCTCCAAAGATTTGCCCGTAAAAGCGTATGTGCCGTCCGCCGAAGTAGAACTAGACATGCTTCCGGCAAAGCTCGCGATGCCGCCGTTATCATCAATGGAGCGAAGAACTACGGTGCCTTGGCCAAAGACTGCTTCCTGTGTTTTTGGAAAGAGCTTATTGGTCAAACGGCCCAAAGTACCTGTTTGCGGATCGGCCGTTAGGATATACCCCGTAGAATTTTCGGCGAAATAAAGTTTTGTAGATGACCCGGTAGCTACGAACGACATTCCGGCGGCAGGAGTCTTGGTAATTTGCCACAATTGTGGAGGAGCGGAATCGCCCTGCGAGGACGGTGTGCTTGTACCTGTCACTAAAGATGTTATTCCGGAGACGATGTTGTCGTAAGTATTGCTTACGGCGTCTGTGAAAGACGAATCGCTTGTGCCAAGACCGCGTGCGGCATCTGTTGCACTGATGGTTTGCGTCTTCTGGTGCAAGAAGAAGTACCACCCCGCGAGCCCCGCGAGCATAAATGCTGCGAGAAGCACGAATGAATACCCCAAAATGTTTTTATTGATTTTCATACCTGTCACACGAAATGACCTGATCGCAGGCAGTTGGTCAATCTTCTCTTGAGTGCCGTTCGAGCACCCGCGGAATGCTTGATTCTGCTCTCACGCAATTTTGCATCTGCCTGCGATGTATACGCCTCATAGTAGAGCAGGTCTAACGGAGTGCGGCCTTTTGTTGACCTGTTCATTTTCTTGTTATGTTCGGAGAGACGCCTCCTCAAATCACTCGTATAACCAGTATACAGGTTGTTGTCTATGCGGCTTTTTAAGATGTATACGTAGAACATAACGAGGTCATTTCGTGTGTACAGGCATAATTATTGTTCCTGCATACCAAACGGATCGATTCCGCTAAAACCATTCTCATCGGTGCTGAAGATGACGCCCCATGAGCCGCGGGCGCTCATTGCTAGATTTGCCGCATGCGCGATTGAAAGTGCGATTTGCGCAAGCCCGCTGGATTTAGAGGCATTCACAGTAAGCTCGCTCCGCTTTAATTCATCCGAAGGAATTTCATTCCTGTTCACGCTCCAAGAATACAATAGGCGTGCATCGTCGGGGCTATCCGCTTCTGCGAAATATGGTATTGCAGCAAAAGTCGCCTCGATATCCGATATGGGCGTCGTATTTCCGAGAGCCTGATTGTACATAATCCCGAAAAGCGGATGGTCTTCGTATAAAAATAACTGCGGTTCAGTAGACGCAATCTGCGCGCTAGCCGATCCGTATTGAGTTCCGTTTGACACCGTTACCTCTATTATGTCTGTGCCAAAGAGCGCCGGCGATGGAAAGAGCGCCGTGGACCGCGCCTTTCCAGAGGCGGACTGCACGACGGCGCCGTTTAGTTTCCATGTATAAACGACAGCGCTTTCAGGGGGCTGTGCAGAACCTGCCGGTTTGAATCTGGCTATTGCATGCATGCGAATCGATGTGCCCGGGGAAGCAAGAGCTCTTCCGCGGTAGAAAGGCGGTACGTAGGAATCGGATTCCCATAAAAGATCAACCTCTGCGGGCGAAATAGTCGTATTGCCGGAAATGATTGTTCCATCGGGCGTTTGCGCCGTTACAGAAACACCGGTCTTTGAGCCAAGAGGCCCGACCAAAATATCTGCATCCTTTACACCCACGCCCTTAACCAAAACTTTATTATTCACGTACCAAACAATGTCGCTTTGCGAGAGGTCTGAAAGCGCGCTCTCAATAGAGATGTGCGCGCGTTCGTTGGGCCCTGGATGTTCCGGATTTACAGAAAGAAAAATCCTAGCCCCGGCTCCGAAGTTGCCAAATTGCGCGTATGCTGTGTCTTCAGCAAGAAAAAAACCGCAAAGCAAAAGAATAGATGCCGTTACGACAGCTACTCCACTTTGTCTTGTCGTCATGGTGTTCATTATATCTCGGCTTCCACGCCGCGTTCCGCGAATTTACTGCCGTGCGGGCGTCTCTGGTTGAGAGCTGGTTGCCGGCGCATTTAGATTTTGCTCGGCAACGCCCTGTGAGGGAGACGGATTCACGGAAACATCTTGCGGGGGCCGTTCTTCTTTCCTCGGCCCTTCATTTATATTAGCCAAGTCCTGTTTTGCTTTGCGGATCGCAAGGATTTGAGAAGGGTCAGAGGTAATAATCTGGTCTTCAGTATATGAGGCGATGATTTTGATTGCGACATGCTTCAATCCGGCGAAGAAAATTCCCTCCCCCACATCGGATTCCAGAAGAAGGTATTTTTCCTCATCCGACAACTTGAATGTCTGTTGCACCAAGTCCACCGATGTCGGCGATTGGCGCAGAAGAAGCTGTATTGAAGAGTTTGTAATCATCGGGATTCCGTACGGCGAGTTTAAGAAGTCGGAAACGTCCTGCGTTATCGTGGAAATTCCGAGGAAATATTTGCGCCCGCGTTTTGCGATGGAGAAAAGGAAGGAGGCGGTGTCTGCAGAACGCATCATCCACCATGCCTCATCAATAACAAGAAGGCGCTTACGGAGCTCTTTGCGCACGGTGTTCCAAATGTGGTGGGTAATTATGTACATGGCGACCGGCTTCAGGTCGTCCTCCATGTCGCGCACGGAAAATACGACCAGCTTTTTGTTCATATCCACATTCGTGGGTCGGTTCATGAATCCAGACCACGTGCCCTTAGTGTATTTAGAGAGGCGCTGAACTAGAGAATCGCTTCCCTCCATTCCAGAAAGTACGAGCTCAAAGTCGGACAGAAGCGGAGGTTCTATCTGGGCAAAATTGGCCTCTGCCGTGATGTCTTTGAGCGCATAGGTCTCCGTAATCGCTTTATCAATTACGGCGTCTTCCTCGGGAGTAAGGCCTCCGAGCATTATCCGGAACAATCCCACAAGAGCGATGATGTTGCTTCGGAGCACATCGGCTGGATTCTCGTCTTCTCTGGGGATTGGCAGGTCAAAAGGATTTATGTGGTGTTCGGAAGAAAGAGAGATGTTGAAATGCCTTCCGCCCACGGTTTCGGCGAGATATTCATACTCGCGCTCGGGGTCTATCACTATTACTTCCACGTCAAACATGAGCGAGCGCAGGATTTCCAGCTTAGTCGTGTAGCTTTTTCCTGCGCCAGATTTGGCGAAGGTAACGCTGTTGTAATTTTCCAGAGAGAACCTGTCAAAAAGCACTAGCGAGGAATTGTGCCTGTTGATCCCGTAGAGAATTCCGCGGTCGGAAGTCAGGTCAAAAGATATAAAAGGAAATATTGACGAGAGCGGGGCGGAATTTAATTTGGTGTGCACGTTCAATTCATCGTTCGCGAACGGCAAGACGCTTCTGAAACCTTGTTCTTGCTGAAAGAGGGCCGGCCTTATGTACACGAGGCGCGATTCAAGAATTGAGCGCACCTCCGATTCAGTCTTATCAATTTCTTCGCGCGAGTTTCCGTAAATCGTGAGATAAAGCCCCACTTCAAATAGGCGCTCCTGCGCCTGCTGAAGCGAATCGCGCAGATGCTCAAGGTCCACATACGCGGTGTCTAGCATCGGATCGCGCACCATTCCCTTTTGCTCCCGCGATGATATCTGGCTCTGCACCTCGGCGACCTTTCTCTGGAACTTGCGCAGCATTTCATTCGTATCCGTCGGGTGTATGAATATTGAGATGTCCAAAACCTTGTCTATATTTATGATTGGCGCAAACCATCCCGTGGTAAGGAATCGCGGGTAAGAAATGACAAAAAATGTGCGGGCGATTTTCTCGCCTAAATCCAATTCGCGCGAGCTTACCTTTAGCGCATGCGGTGCGATTACATCCTGAAGATCCAGCATCCCGGCCTCGTAAATTTCTTCAGGCAAAATCGGCAAAATCGCCGCTTTTCCGGCTTCTTTCTTTTTGAATATATCTAATAAACTCATAGCTTCTAGGGACTAGCTTCTAGCTTCTAGGTTTAAAATGTGGTGCATGGTATTTGGATGTTCTAGCAGCTAGAAGCTAGCCTCTAGAACCTGCGTTTAATGGCATAGGCTTCCCTTCTTCCCCCGGATTAAATAATTTGTACATCAGCTCTATCGCTTCCTCGGTTCCGAGCTGTACAGTGCGGACTCCAGTGCGCACAAGTCCTTGTTGGACGATTCCCACGCGCTGTTCCAGCTGGGACACTTGTTCGCTAAAATTTCTATTCTCCTCTTCTCCGGAACGCTTCTCCTTTTTGCTCCAAGGAAACGCAGGGAGGCCCCCTTTCTTACCGACTGTGATAGCGGGAGCGTATGGCACGATTACAAAGAAGTTTTTTGTCATGATATTTGCCGATTCGGTGAAACTGCGCACGAACTCAATATATTCGCGTATTTGTATGCGCATCAGGTCATCCAGCTGTTCTTTATATGCAGTTTCCAGGGTGGCAACGTACGGCCGTATATCAAGCATTCGCGATTCTACGAAGATTTGCACTGAAAAATCCAGAGAATTTAGAAAATTTTGGAACTGCATGATGAAAGCCGTTTGCTCGTCCTCCGATTTAAGCGCGAAGTTAAGAGATGAAGCCAGAAGAATAGAGCGCAGACCGCCATCTTTTAGAACCACTATTCCATCGCGTACTTCTTTCACAGGCACGAAGTCCTGGGTAGATTTACTGCTCGGAGCGTTGTTTTTAAGTGCTGGCATACTAATTACTTAACTAGTGCATCACGCGCCGTGCGCATAGCCATGACAGAGTCGGAGCCCATCTCGCCTTCGCTAGCAACGCCCGCCGCTATGCGCTCCTTAATGTCCAGGCTCCATGCAAGCTCGCGCAATTTGCTATCGGACAGTTTTGGGATGTAATCGGGCGCTTTGCGTTCCAATTGCACCGCCATGTTAGTTTTCTTTGATGTTTTGTTGCTCCACAAGTAGAGCTTTGTACGCATCATATAATAAAATCCGTGTTCAACTGCGTTTATAAAAGGCCGGCCGTTGTATTTTAGGAAAGCGAGCGAAACTGTGAGTATGCCGACTCCTAAAATGAGAGGCGCGGCGACGAAGGAAGGAAATATTCTCCAAAGTACATACGCCCCGCCCGCACCGCCCACCACATAGACGAATTGTTTGAATGTAAGAGGCCCGAAAATCTTGTCCTCCA
>JANLIP010000119.1 GCA_024654165.1 Candidatus Kaiserbacteria bacterium
TAATAACTTTGTATTTAGCCCTATTTTGAGAATGAAAACAAGGGGCGTCGGCAGGTTTTCTTTAAGAAAACGTGCCGAGCCCCTTGTTTTCATTCTCAAAATAGGGCTAAATACAAAGTTATTACAGCTATTGACAAATCAAAACAGTTTGTTATAATGGTCAAGTTAATAGATTTAGTAGTCAGGCAGGTAATTAATAAATTATAAAAGATATGAATTATATAAATGTTCAAAATCATGTGCGAAACGTGTTCGCGACTGCATTTGTCGGTGTAATTGTGCTATTCGGTACAGTTGCAATGCCTCAGTTCGCTCATGCCGATGATTTTCTTTATGGCGGAGGCAGTGCTTCTGATTTTGGATGTTGCGGAACGTTTGACTATACGTTTACGCCAGATGCGGCACCTACGTATGACTACACGTTTACGCCTAGCCAGCCTGCTCCTACGTATGACTACACGTTTACACCTGACAGGTCTGCCTCTACGCCTACATATGATTACACTTTCACGCCAGATACGTATGCGCCCACTTATGACTATACGTTTACTCCAGACCAGGGCGTTCCTCCGACTTCCGCTAATCCTCCAATTTACGATTATACATTTACTCCCGATCAAGTTGCATCAGCTGCACCGATATACGACTACACCTTTACTCCAGACAACTATGCTTATGGTACCGTTGGCACCCCTGGCATGATTGACTACGGCTACAACTACGGGACTGACGCGTTTAGTTATGGCGTAGGGCAGAGAATTGGCTACGCTGCGATGTCTTATCCTTACCAAAATAACTACGCCTACCAAACCGTGCCTTCCTACGTTAGCGCGCCTTCAAACACGAGCATCAATGCGCCGACGAACACCTGCCTCTCGCCGAACAGCTGCAGTGTTGACGACCACTCAATATTCAACGCGCCGACAACGATAAATGCGCCGACAACGATAACAAACCCGCCTGCGACCGCGTACGTTGCACCAGTAGCTTACTCGGCTCCGCAGTACAACGTGCAGGCATATGTTCCTCCTGTTACTTACAACTACCCTACGTACACGACTCCTGCTCCGTACTACGCTCCTGTAAACACGAGTCCATACGTAGCTCTTACGCAGATTCCTTACACCGGCTATGATTTCGGCCCTTTTGGAAACGCGATGTATTGGATTGTTCTCGCAGGATTCGCAATCGCGAGCGCGTACCTAGTCGTCTACTACTTGCCCCGCATGTTCTCTAGCCGTGGCAACGAGATGGCATTCGCAGGAAACCTTCGACAAACGAATTCTCGAGGAGACACCTTGCAAAGCCCAGGAGTCACCTCGGAAATGCAGGCTCGCACCGGAAGCATAGACGCTCTGCCGGTAAAGTCAGCTCCGCTCTCTCACACAGGGTTTGATACGCAGGCAGCCATCGCACAAAGCTTCAACGGAACTCGCGATGCTATGACTGTCGTGAAATCTTCCAACAACTCAGCTCCGAGAATCGTGATTTCGCGGAATTAAAGTTCCAAGTGACGGGTGCGAGCTCCCCCTGCTTCGCGTAAAGCTTCGCAGGGCAAAGAAGGTGAAAGCAACAAAATGCGATGAGGTTAAACCTCATCGCATTTTGTTTATGAAAGCGCGCGTGACGAGATTTCCGCTTTGAGTTTCTGAATAATCTCTTCCACAGCAAGCGCGCCGATTTTTCCGGCACGGCCTTCCAGTGTCGCAGTATTGTTCTTAATTTCTTGATCGCCGACGATGAGAAGATAGGGGATTTTCTCCGTTTTAGCATTCCTGATGCGCTTGCCCAATGTGTCGTTAGAATCGTCTAACTCCGCGCGGATTCCGCCTTCGCGAAGCTGTGCTAGAACACCTTTCGCATATTCGCTTTGTTTTTCAGATATGGAAATTACTTTGGCCTGCACCGGCGAGAGCCAGAGAGGGAAGGCGCCGTTTAGGTGTTCAATGATTACCGAGAGAAATCGTTCAATGGAGCCCATAATGGCGGCATGGATCATTACGATGCGCTCCTTTTCGCCCTTCTCGTTGATGCAGTTGAGGTCAAAACGCTCCGGCATATTCATATCAAGCTGAATAGTCGCCACCTGCCATTCGCGCCCCAGAGAATCATGTGCGATGAAATCTAGCTTGGGGCCATAAAAGGCGGCTTCGCCGATGCCGTCAATCGTTTCCGCGCCTTTATCCTTTGCAATGCTTCCCAAAATATCCTCCGCAATCTTCCAACGGCTTTTGTCGCCGAGATATTTCTCGGGGTGTTTTGGGTCGTGGAAAGAAAGCCGGATTTTCTTCGGTTCAAAACCAAAGACAGCATAAAATTCCTGTATTATGTCCCAGACTTTTATAAACTCTTCTTTCACTTGAGATTCTCGGCAAAAAGCGTGAGCATCGTCTTGCGTAAAGGCGCGAGTGCGCGAGAGCCCGTTCAACTCGCCCGATTGCTCATCGCGATAACACATCGTCGTGTTTGTGTATCGCTGGGGTAGCTCGCGATAGCTCCATTGCTTTCGCGCATAAAGTTGCGTGTGGTGCGGGCAGTTCATAGGCTTCAGCGCGAATTCGTCGCCTTCGCGCGTTTTCACATGAAAGAGGTCGTCCTTGAATTTTTCCCAGTGTCCGCTCGTCTCATACAGTTCTTTCTTGGTAATATGGGGAATTTCAACTTTTTCATATCCGCGTTTTTGCCGCAGTTCCCACACGAAATCATCCAGAAGGTTCCGGACGAGCGTGCCGCGCGGCGTCCAAAGCGGCAACCCGCTTCCTACCAGCTCCGAGAAGACAAACAAATCAAGCTCGCGCCCGAGTCTTTTGTGGTCGTTATCTTGGGCCGACCGGTCAATGGTCGGCACCTGTGGACGGGGTTTCTTTTCGTTTTCAGACATACGGTATTTTCACAGAATAACGCATGCTCGTCGATTATCAAAGTGCCTTCACTTTCTCAACCACAAACGATGACTCGCCGTTTCGCAGAGAGAATTTTCCTTTCAACATTACGCATGTGCCCGCGATAATCAGCGCAGCATTTTCTTTTAACGTTCGCGGGAACACCACCACTTCCACGGACCCGGAAAAATCTGAAAGCCGGCCGAAAGCCATCCGCTCGCCGGTCTTTGTGAGAATGTATTGCAGATTCTCAAGAAATCCCACTATGACAGTTTCCGCGCCCTTAGGAAAAGTCTCCTTCGCGTCTTTCAGGCTTATCTTTTGTTTGGAAAGCTTTTCCTTGTGCGCGTCTAGAGGGTGCCCGGATACGTAAAGGCCAAGCAATTCTTTTTCCCACGCCAGACGTTCTGTGGTACTTGCGGGAGGAGCATCAGGCAGTGTCAACGAAGCAGGTTTGAATATTCCTCCGCCCGAGGCGGATCCGCCTATGGCGGAGAAAAGGGAATTCTGATTTACGGGGACGTCAGCGTGTTCGCGGTGGAAACTTAAAGCCAGGTCAATATTGGCGAGGAGCTTACCGCGCGTATCTCCGGACTTGGATTTATCTGCTAACTCATCCAACGCCCCGCATTTGATGAGAGACTCCAAAGATTTCTTGTTCAAGTTCTTGTCAGGCACGCGCCGTAAGAAATCTGCGACGTCGCTAAATGGGCCGCCCTCATTAACTGCACTCATGATTGAATCCGCAACTCCGGTGCCGAAATTCTTGATGGAATAAAGGCCGAACCGGATATTAGTGTTGTCTATGACAGTGAAATTCCCCTGGCTTTCATTGACGGCGGGCGGGAGGATTGAAAGACCCATGCGCACGCATTCAGCAACGACGAGCGCCACCTTATCCACATCGCCCGCGTCTGCAGTCAATACCGCCGACATGTAATCCACGGGGTAATTAGCCTTCATATAAGCCGTTTTATAGGCCAGGTTCCCGTAGCTGGCGGCGTGCGCCTTGCCGAAACCGTAGGCGGCGAAAGTTTCAATTTGCTCCCACAAACTTTGCGCAGTTTCTTTCCGCATTTTGTTGCCGATACATCCGCGCATAAATCTTTCCTTTTGCGCGGCCATTTCAATAGGAATCTTCTTTCCCATCGCTCTGCGCAATTTGTCGGCCTCCAGCCATGTGTATCCGGCGATTTTGATGGCGATTTGGAGAACGTCGTCCTGATAGGTAATTACTCCGTATGAGTCTTTAAGAATCTCTTCCATGCGAGGGTCCAGATATCGCACCTTCTGCGGATTTTTCTTCCTCTCTATGTAGTCGGGGATGAAGGCCATAGGCCCGGGGCGGTAGAGCGCTACCATGGCGTTTAAGTCGTGCACTCTTGAAGGCACGAGGTCAATCAGATAGCTGGTCATTCCTGCGCTCGCGAATTGGAATACCCCGAGAGTTTCCCCGCGCCCCAGCATTTCAAAAGTTTTCTTGTCATCAAGGGGCAGGCGGTCCAAATCAACCTTCACGCCCAGGCGTTTTTCTACTCGCAATATTGAATCCGCGAGCACGGAAAGGTTGGTAAGTCCTAGAAAATCAAACTTTAGGAGCCCCGCTTCTTCCACGGCGTACATATCGTACTGCGTGATTTTCTTTCCGCCTTTGGGGTCTAGCTGTATCGGCACATATTCTGTAACCGGCTTGGGAGAGATGACGACGCCGGCTGCATGCACGCCCATGTGCCGTGCGTTGCCTTCTATTTTGCGCGCGAGATCAATTATCTCGCGCGCGTCTGGATCGCGAGTATAAAGGTCTGAAAGCTCGGGTACTGTTTCAAGCGAGCTATCAATAAAGACTGGGAACCCCTGCTTGCCGAAAGGAATCAATTTCGCAATCGTGTCGCCGATGCCGTAAGGGTGGCCTAAAGCGCGCGCACAGTCGCGCACAGCCGCGCGCGCCATCATCGTGCCGAAGGTCCCTATTTGCGCCACACGGGTCTCGCCATATTTCTCGCGCACGTAATCAATCAGTTCGTCTCGGCGATTATCGGCGAGATCCATATCAATATCAGGCGGAGAAGGGCGTTCCGGGTTTAAGAATCTTTCAAAAGGAAGCTGGTAATCTAT
>JANLIP010000127.1 GCA_024654165.1 Candidatus Kaiserbacteria bacterium
CGGAGATTTGCAATCGGTAGCGAAAGGGGAACCGCGCACGGTGCGCGAGTTTGTGCAGGAATACATGGTAAATGGCAAAAGAATTTACTTGCTTGCCGAAGGCAGGTTGGTAAATCTTGCCGCGGCCGAGGGACACCCCGCGAGCGTGATGGACATGAGCTTTGCGACGCAGGCGCTCGCATGCGAATGGATGTCACAGCAAAAACTTGCCCCCGGCGTTTACGACGTGCCGACGGCGACAGAAGAACTGATTGCACAAACGAAACTCGCATCAATGGGAATGGCAATAGATGTGCTTACGCCTGAACAGAAGAATTATCTCGCAAGTTGGGAGGAGGGGACATAAAGACAGCTTCTAGGGGCTAGCTTCTAGCTACTAGAGAAGAAGAAAATGAAAAATAAAATGCGGGCGTGCAGTGTTGTAGAAATTATTACTCCTAAAAAGGTTCTTTTGAACGGGCTATGGTTCGGGCCAGCAAAGCCTAAACGCGCGATTATTTGGGTTCATGGGCTAGGAAGCTCGGCTTTCAGCAAGCTGGATATCGTACAGAAATTGGCGGATAAAAATACGGCAGTAATGATTTTTAATAATCGCGGTCACGACAAGATAAGCAGGATTGCCCGTGCGGGCGAGAAAAGAATCGGCAAAACCGTTTTAGGAGGTTCAGCGCACGAAGTATTCACAGATTGCGCCGATGATATTCAAGGAGCAATCAATTTTGTAAAACGCGCTGGCGTTAAAAATATTTGGCTTGTGGGCCATTCAACGGGGTGCCAGAAATCAATCTATTGGGCGAGTAGGAAAGGAAGGGGAGTGAAGGGAATTGTTCTACTCGCGCCAATCAGCGATTATTCCGCAGAGATGTATTTGAAGGGGAAGAGAAAAATAACGCTGGCGGTTAAAGCCGCCCGCGCCCTAGTCGCTAAAGGCAAAAAGCACGAGCTTCTCCCGTCTGATTTATGGACTGATTATTTTGATGCGCAGAGGTTTTTGAGTTTGTATACGCCAGAAAGCAGGGAAGAAATGTTTACATACGCACAGCCCAAGAAAATTCCTCGCTTACTGCAATCTGTAAAACTCCCCATTCTTGCAGTATTTGCAGGCCAGGACGAATTTGCAGACAGGCCAGCCATAGATATTGCAGAATGGTTTGAAAGAAACACCGAAGCAAATCTTGAAACGCTCGTCGTGCCGAGCGCTCCGCATAGCTTTCATGGCAAAGAAACTCAAGTATCAACCGCTATAAAAGATTGGATTGGGGGGCAGTAATTATGCTACTATAGCCCGCAATGCAGGAAGGAATACATGTTGCGCTTGCGCCGGAAATAATCGGCAACCTTTGGGGGCTTCCCATAACGAACACGCTATTGATGAGTTGGGCTGTGATAATAGTGCTCGGGGCTCTTGCATATATAGTCGGAAAGAATATAAAACTGGTTCCTGGGCGTTTTCAGACTCTGTTGGAATGGCTTTTTAGTTTTGTTTACGATTACATCGCCGAAACACTAGAAAGCAGGGATATGGCGCGCAAATTCTTTCCTCTGCTTCTCACGCTTTTCCTCTTTATATTTACGGCAAACATGCTGGAGTTCACGCCGGGAATCGGGAGCGTCGGGTTCTTTTCAGGCGATGAATTTTCACCGCTGTTCAGAAGCGCAAACACGGATTTGAATGCGACGCTGGCGCTCGCAATAATTTCATTCTTCGTAATTGAAATAACCGGCATCGTAACCATCGGCATCTTTAAGTACTCGCAAAAATTCATCTCATTCAAATCTGTGATGGGCTTCGCCGTAGGCATCATTGAACTCTTTTCAGAAATCGCGCGATTAATTTCGTTCTCCTTCCGTCTGTTCGGCAACATTTTCGCCGGGGAAGTTTTGATTCTTGTGGTGGGTTACTTTGTTCCATATATCTTGCCAGTGCCTATCATGATGTTTGAGGTCTTCGTAGGCTTCATACAAGCGGCTATTTTCGCGCTACTGACGCTGTTCTTTATAAAGATCGCAATAGCAGAACCGCACTGATTTACCAATTAAGAAAGAAACGCTATAATACCAGTTGTCGTCATTAACATTATTAATTTAATTCACTAGAAGCTAGAAGCTAGCAACTAGAAGCTAATCAAAATATATGGAATTAGAATCAGCAAAAGCATTAGGAATGGCACTCGCGGTGGGCTTGGGTGTTCTTGGGCCCGGAATCGGCATCGGCCTCATCGTCTCCAAGGCGCTTGAGGCAATAGGGCGCAATCCGGAGGCGGCGGGGAAGATAACCCCCATGATGTTCGTCGGTATCGCCTTCACAGAGGCCCTCGCCATTTTCGCTTTGGTCATAGGGTTTATCGTTAAGTTCGTTTAGCAAAAATGTTCTAATCGTTGCAGTCGTTCTATTCGTTCAAAACCCGCAATGCATTAACGATTACAACGTTTAGCACGCTACAACGTCTACAACAATTCATGAATGATTTGCTAACGGTCTTCGGCGTCAATTGGAAACTCCTGCTCGCACAGGGGATTAACTTTGCGCTTCTGCTCGCCATCTTGAGCTATTTTCTCTACAAGCCTATATTGCGGATAATTGACGAACGGCGGGAGAAAGTCGCACAGGGAGTGCGCACTGCCGAAGAGGCTGGACTGCGATTGAAAGATGCGCAGACAAAAAGTGAAAATATTGTAGGCAACGCTTCGCGAGAGGCGGAATCGCTTGTCAAAACTGCGCGCACGCGCGCAGACGAGCGGGGCGCGGAAATATTAAAGACTGCCGAGATGAGAGCGCAGGGAATACTTGCAGATGCATCTGCGCGCGCGGAGGAAGATAAGCGCCGGGCTCTGAAAGAAAGCGAAAAAGAAATTACGAGAGCGGCAATGATTGCGGCAGAGAAAATCTTAAGAAAATAATGAGCGTAGCGACTATATTTTCTTAACCCGCCACACGGTACAAGATATGAACCTCATCAATCAAAATTGTTACGAAGCCCTATGTTACGAACCGTGTGTCGGGTGTAAGTTGTTTCTAAACTCGTTAT
>JANLIP010000013.1 GCA_024654165.1 Candidatus Kaiserbacteria bacterium
TGGAGATAGAACTGAAAGAACAGCTGAAGAAATTTGAGAGTGCGGGAAAGATTCTGGAAGCCGAACGCCTGAAACGACGGACACGGCAGGACATATCCATGATACGGGAATTCGGTTTTTGCAACGACTCCGCCCGTGAGATCAATGCGCCTTATGATTCTCTCGCTCGCGGGCATGATTTCCACGCGCGAGCCGAGGGCGCGAAAGGTTCCCGGCGAGAGGTCTCCCGCCACGCGCTCAAAATACATCGCGATAAGCCGGCGCATGAGGCCTGCCCTCGTCATAGTCTCGCCCTTTGAGATTTTGAGATTTATCTTTTCATATTCCACTGGGCTTCCGAGGCCGTAGATGCAAGAAACGGAGGCGACGACAATCACATCTTTCCGCGTGAGCAATGCCTGCGTGGCCGCGTGCCGCAGGCGTTCAATATCCTCATTTACTTGCGATTCTTTCTCTATATAGGTATCGCTAATCGGCATGTACGCCTCCGGCTGGTAGTAATCGTAGTAGGAAACAAAATAATGCACGGCATTTTCCGGAAAGAATTCGCGGTATTCCGCCGCCAACTGTGCGGCAAGTGTCTTGTTGTGCGCGATTACAAGCGTCGGTTTCTGCACCTTTTCAATGACATTCGCCATCGTAAAAGTCTTTCCGGAACCGGTAACGCCAAGAAGCGTCTGATGCCGTTTACCCTCTTTCAGCCCCTCCACAAGCGCCTTTATAGCGCTCGGCTGGTCCCCATCCGGTTTGTAGTCCGATTTGATTTTGAACTTTGCCACCCGCCCACTCTATCAGGATTGAGTCGCAAAGTGTACTTGTTTCTGAATTTAGCCGAGTGTGAGTACGATAACGTGGCGCTTGCCGCGCGTGAGGGTCGCTAGAGGCACGTCTTGGAAATCTTCGTGCATAATTACTCTGTCAATTCCGGAAACGAGCCCGCCATTCATGGTGACGGCACCGTCTTCTATAAATTGGCGCGCTTCGCGCTTGGAAGATGCCAGGCCGGATGCAATAAGCACATCAACGAGCGTCATACCGAGGCGCACGGCAAAAGTGGGCGCCTCTTTGAGCAGGAGCTCTCTTTCGTCCGCACTTAAATCTTTAACTTCATTCTTACCGAACAAAACAGAGGAGACGGCCTCAACATTTTCTGCAATATCTTTTCCGTGTACAAGAGTTGTCGCCTCGCGGGCGAGAATCTTTTGGGCGTGCCTATCTCCGGGATTCTTTTTTTGTTCCTCTATTATCATTCTGATTTCGCTTGTTGAGAGCAGTGTCATCTTGAGCAGGAATTCCTCTGCCGAATCATCCGGAGCATTGAGCCAGAATTGGTAGAACTGGAAAGGCGAAGTCTTTGAGGAGTCAAGCCACACGGTTCCCTGCTCGCTCTTGCCAAATTTCTTGCCCGTTTTATCAACAAGAAGGGGCCACGTAAGCGCATACACTACTTTTCCCTCCTTTCTGCGAACAAAATCAACTCCGGAAACAATATTTCCCCATTGATCGGAACCGCCAACCTCCAAATCGCATCCATATTTTTTATTCAAATGCCAATAATCGTAAGCCTGCAAAAGAGCGTATGAAAATTCCGTATAAGAAATCCCCTGTTCAACATTCGCGAGGCGCTCTTTTACAAAGTCGCGCTGAATGAGGCCGTTGACGGAGAAATTCTTTCCAACGTCTCGCAGGAAATCCAACAATTTAACTTTCTCCAACCATTCCGTATTGTTTAATAACTCAAAGTCTCC
>JANLIP010000025.1 GCA_024654165.1 Candidatus Kaiserbacteria bacterium
CTTTTTATTGTTTCCGGGAAGGCTCTTGCGCGCGGAAGCAGAAACTCTCCTGATGCCGGAAAAGTCGAGGAGACACCTCAAGAAAATCCCGAGGAGTCACCTCGACCTCATAAGCCCGCGCCTCCGGACCAAGTCTACATAAACCCCAAACTTATCAAAACATCGCGCGGGAGAAAACCAAAGCATGAGGGATGCCTTTCAATCCGCAGTAAGTGGGGCATTGTCCCTCGCGCGGAAAAAGCGACGGTGCGGGCATATGATGAAAACGGCGCAGAGTTTACGCGCGGAGCATCGGGATTCCTTGCTCACATCTTCCAGCATGAGCTTGACCACCTTGAGGGAATTCTCTACACAGATAAGGCAAAAGAAATGTATGATGAAAAGCCAGAAGAAAAATGAGCTTCTACCAAGGTCCGACCTTGGTAGAAATGAGGTGAAATTTGCGTTTTTTGGCACTCCGGAATTGGCAACGGTTGTTTTAGACGCGCTTGAAAACGTTGGGTACTTGCCTACGCTCGTGGTAACGACGCCCGACCAGAAGAAAGGCCGAGGCATGAATCTCACTCAATCCCCTGTCAAACAATGGGCAAATAAACGCAACGTTGAGATTATCGCCCCCGAAGTCCTTGATGATATTACAGCAGAAATTATTAGAGCGAAGAATTGCTACCTGTTCATCGTAATTTATTATGGAAAAGTATTGCCGAAAGAAATCCTAGAGATTCCCGCGCATGGCACATTGAACATTCACTTCTCACTTCTCCCCCGCTGGCGCGGAACCTCGCCTGTGCGCTCTGCCATATTGAACGACGACCATGAAGTCGGAACATCAATAATTCTTTTGGACGAGAAAATTGACCATGGTCCGGTTATCGCGCAAAAGAAAATTGTCGTACCGGAATGGCCGCCGCGCGCGCGGGAATTGGAAGCGCTCGCGACCCGAGAAAGCGCACGGCTACTTATTGAAATACTGCCAAGCTGGGTCGCCGGAGATATTGAGGCGCACGAACAAAATCACGATGTTGCAACTTACTGTACAAATATCGCGAAGGAAGACGGATTGCTCAATCTTTCGGACGACGCATATAAAAATCTTCTCAAAATACGAGCATTTGATACGACTGTCGGAACACACGCATTTTTTGAAAGGGGCGGGAAGAAAATTCGTGTCGGGATTTTAGACGCGCATATTGACCCCTCGACTAAGCTCGGGGCAAGAAAGCTGATTATTGACAAGGTCAAACCCGAAGGCAAAAAAGAAATGGCCTACGAAGAATTCCTGCGCTCCGGCGCAAAACCCATATAAACCTTATTCGCTTATTCGTACGAATAAGCGAATAACAAAGACCGGCTAATTCCTGAACATTCCAACATTCTTGAGAATGTGAGAATGTTCTTGGCGTCATAGAAATCATTTCTTATGACTATTCCCCGTCGCCAAAACGCATGACGCGTTTGAGTATTGCTCCGCCTTTGCGAAAGATTCTGCGGTGCAATTTTCTGTCGCGGAGAAGCTGGCGTTCCACTTCTTCTTTCACGTCGTCAATCGCCGCATTCACAGTCTCGGCATTGTTGCGGGCATAAATGCGATCGCGCCCGGGGCGCACGATGCTAATTTCAGCAAACCATAAGTTCTTGCCGTGCTTCGGCCTGCCGGCCGCGCGCCCAAGCTCCACCTCGCATCTGGCCAACTCGGGATTATCGCCCAGGAATTTCTCAAGCGTCTGCAAGCGCCCGTCCAGATAATCTCTTATCTCTGGCGTCAGCTCGTAATCTGTGGCCATGATTCGCGTGTCCATAATAAATATATTAATTATTAATTTGTTCGCTTGCTAAGGTATTCCACAATATCTGCCGACTCGTACATTTCAGTCCCATTCTTCAAATCTACCAGGTATGGAACCTGCCGTTTCCCTCCCCTTGCTATCAGTTCTTCGGCGACACCCGCGTCCGCGATATTGCGAAGTTCAAATTGAATCCCTTTTTCGCTCGCAAAGTTTAATACTTTGATGCACCACGGGCATCCCGTTTTCTCATAAAGAATTAAGTCGCTCATAGATGTATTCTGTGTTCTGTATTCTGTATTCTTTCTTCACTTTTGCCTAATGCCTGTTGCCTGTTATATCCTCTTATATTTCCCGATTAGTTCCGCCTGCTCTATTATGTGCCCCTCCATGGCCTTCAATACCTCTTCTTTGGCGGCGCCCTCTTTCAGCATGAGCATTGTGTCTAGCGCGTACAGCCGGAAAATGTAGCGGTGCTCGCTCGGCTCGTATTGCGGAGGCGGGCAGGGTCCGTAGTATGAATTACCGCCTGCGCCATTCGCGCCCGCAGTTCCTATGGACTGTCCCTCTGGAATTCCTTTCGTGGCGGGAGGGATGTTGAAAAGTACCCAATGGTCAAAGACGCCGTCGGCATGAAGCGCTTTCGGCACATCCGGGTCGTCCATTATGAGCGCGAGTGATTTCGCGCCTTCCGGTACGCCGGAAAAAGCAAGCGGAGGATTTATTGTTCGATCTTCATCGCAAGTATATTTACTGGGAATGCGCGCATTCTGTTCAAACGCCGTGCTGGTTATTGAAAGATTGGTCGTCATAATTGATGTAGATGTTTCTTCTATTGTAACAGATTGGTTTAATGGATTTTTTGATTGTAGAGCATATACGGCAATTATAATAATTCCTATGAAGAGAATCCCTTGGAGGAAGTAAGCCCATCGCATACAGATATTGTACAGCCAGAATTTGCTTTTCAATAAGAGATTATTTAGCTATACTCTTGCCTAGTCACGAGTGCCTATGCGCTTGTGAATTATTCCGCGGTAGCTCAGTTGGTAGAGCGCCTCGCTGTTAACGAGGATGTCCCAGGTTCGAGCCCTGGCCGCGGAGCTTGATATTGACAGACCCACCCCTTGAGGCGGGTTGTGGCAACATTCTAACGTTTTGCAAAATGTTAGAATGACGGGGATATAAAGAAAAAAGGCGGTGGGAAATTGCTCGGCATAGAACTCCTCTACCATCTGATTCTCACCAAAGACGGCCATGCGACGGTTCATCAAAATCCATGATGTTAAGTATCCATATTCCTCATGTTAAATAGTGGTATCTCCCTTATCCACACAAAGCCTTGATTTGGGCCACAAAGACGTGTATGATGTTAAATCATAGGTATGGACTCTGCAAATAAGAAGAACTTCAAAGAAATACCGCTAAAGCTCTATGAACCAGCATGGGGTTCCGATTTGGCTAGCGTCATTCTTGAACTTGAACAGTTGCGAGTGAAGCAATTAGGCGGACCTGTTCCCCCGTATATTTTCTTCCAACTGAAGGATATTTTCCAGATGTTAGAGAGCTTGGGTTCGGCACGCATAGAAGGCAATCGAACAACGCTTGCCGAATTTGTTGAACGCGTGATCGAACGCAAAGATAATCCCGCCGATGCTGACGAACAGATGCGAGAAATTGCCAATATAGAAAAGGCAATAACGTTTATTGAAGAACAGGTACATTCCGGTACCCAAATTACTCGCGCAATCCTCTCAGAAATCCATAAAATAATCGTGGAAGGATTACAGTTTCCTCCGAAGGGTGAGGGCTCTAAAAATCCAGGTCAGTACCGTTCAATACCGGTAGTCATTCAAAAATCAAATCACGTACCCCCAGAACCAGTCCGAGTTCCAGAATACATGGAAGAACTGTTCAACTTCGTAAACACAGTTGTGGAATCAAAGAATGATTTGCTCGTTACGGCTCTCGCACATCACCGCGCCGCGTGGATACATCCCTACGACAATGGCAACGGTCGCGCGATTCGCATGTTTACCTACGCGCTCCTTATCAAACAGGGGTTTGCCATTACAGATGGCCGCATCCTGAACCCGACAGCAATTTTTTGTAACGACCGCCAACGTTATTACGATATGTTAGAGCTTGCAGATTCTGGCGAGCCGGAGAAAGTCTTAGAGTGGTGCGAATATGTACTCAAGGGGCTCCGTGATGAAATCAAGAAGATTGATCGCTTGCTTGACTACAAGTACATAACCCTTGAGGTTTTGATGCCAGCGCTTTCTTTTGCAAAAGAAAGACAATTTATCACTGAACGAGAGCATGCCATACTTGAAGCAGTGGTCACGAGCGACGACATGGCCGTTAAATCGAGTGACATTGAAAAAGTTATTGGAGAAGTCTCGTCTGTACATCGCTCACGCATCATCCGCGGCTTACGGGAAAAGGGCATGCTCATGTCCCTTAAAGAGGGAGGTCGAGTCTATACGATAGGATTTATGAATAACTATTTGTTGCGCGCAGTTATGTATGTGCTTGAGAATGAAGGCTTTGTGCCGGCATCGCTTAATAATAAATAATCCTTCTTATGGATACACAAAAACAAAAGTGTCAGAAATGCGGTAGTGAGAATATTGTTATGGTTGAGTATGGATATGGACATCCGGAGCACTATGACGGAGTGAGCGAGACCATGTGCAACGATTGCAAGGCTCGTTTTGGCCGGTGGAGCAACAAAGAGTTAAAAGAAGGTGAATGGGAACCGAGGGGTGGCCGCTTTAAAGCGAAATAATATGCACTACGGGCTTTTTGAACAGCTGAAGAAGGTTCTGGAGAAGGACGAGCGGCTAACAGCCGAGGGAGAATTGCTGTGCAATAGGATTCGCGGAAATTGGAGCGCACGTCATTCTAACGTTTTG
>JANLIP010000047.1 GCA_024654165.1 Candidatus Kaiserbacteria bacterium
GAAGTTGAATCGCGCATTGATTACGAGCACTTCTCTATTTTTCGCGAAGCCCACCGGACCTTTGTGAAGCCTTTTCCGATATCCATCGCGTTTCCGGGCAGTGCGGAGGGAAGCGAAGCACCCGACCGCGGAATTTTGAATAGGCTCGGAATGCGGAGCAAACATCTCGTGCTCGGAGTTGACCGCATGGACTACATTAAAGGCATTCCGGAACGCTTCAAAGGGTTTGAATTTCTTTTAGACGCCCATCCCGAATACCGGGGCACGACCGCGCTTCTGCAGATAGGTTCGCCCACGCGCGGATCTGTCGGCATGTTCCGCGAGTACTCCGAACGGGTCGCTGCCGAATCCGAGAGAATCAACGCAAAATTCGGCACCAATGACTGGAAACCGATCGTGCTGGAACGTCGCAGTTACAGCCACGCGGAACTTCGTAATCTCTATCAGCTTGCCGACGTATGCCTCGTCACATCTCTGCACGACGGCATGAACCTCGTCGCCAAGGAATATGCCGCCGCTAGAAGCGACGAATCGGGTGTGCTGGTCTTGAGCCAATTCGCGGGCGCATCGCGGGACATGAAGGGGGCTCTGATTGTGAACCCGTACAGCGCCGAGGAAACCTCCGCCGCGCTCCATACGGCGCTCACGATGCCGAAGACGGAACAGCATCGGCGTATGAAAACGATGCGCGCCTCCGTCCGCGATTACAATATTTACCGCTGGTCGGCGGAACTTATCAAGGCGCTCTCACAGCTTGAGTAGCATGAAAGATGCCGATAAGAACATGAGCCGGATACTTCGGCGCGTCGGGGGAAACGATTTTCTGCTCATGCTGGATTTTGACGGCGTTCTTGCGCCTATCGTCGCGCGTCCGAATATGGCGCGCATAGGGAAGCGCACGCGCGCGCTTCTTGCGGCATGCGCGAGGCGCGGCCGCGTCGCCGTAATTTCCGGCCGCGCACTCGCAGATGTGCGCACGCGCGTCGGTCTTTCGGATATATGGTATGCGGGAAATCACGGCGCCGAGTGGCAAATGGGAAAGGCGCGCGGCCGCGAGAAACTCTCGCGCGCCCTGGGCACGAAGCTTCGCGAAGCGCGCGAGGCTTTTGCCGAACTTTCGCGGGGGTACCGCGGAGTCGTCGTGGAGGACAAAGTGCTGACCTTCAGCGTGCATTTTCGCGCGCTTGCGCGCCCGCACTCTGCACGGTTTAGAAAAGATGCAGAACGTGTAGCAAAGAAATTCGCGCATTTTCTTGATATAAGCGAAGGGGCCGAATATATTTTTAACATCCGCCCGCGCGCAGGCCGTACCAAAGGCGATGCTGTGCGCCTCGCGCGCAAGAGTGCCTCCGCAAAAGCCGTACCGATATACATCGGCGACGATACGACCGACGAAGATGCCTTCCTCGCCCTTAAGGGCGGCATTACAATCCGTGTCGGCAAATCCGCTTCAAGTGCTGCAGAATATTATTTCAAAACTCGCGCAAGCGTAGACAAATTTCTGCGCAATCTTGCTTAATCCTCCTCTTCGTAAAAGGGTTTTTGTGCATAACAGAATCTCATGTACCATGGGCCCATGAGAGTCATTCTACTTAAGGATGTCGCCACAGTAGGGAGGAGGGACCAGATAAAAGAGGTGGCGGACGGCTACGCTATCAACTTCCTTATCGCGCGCGGATTGGCGCAAGAAGCATCAGCGAAGAATATTGCCGAGCACGACAAACGGCAAAAGATTTCTGAAATTACTGCGCAAGCGCAGGACGCGCAGTTTCAAGAACTTGCCCGCAAGCTGGCAGAAGACAAAATCTCTTTGAAGGTTAAGATGAACGAATCGGGGCATTTGTATGAAAGTATTTCCGCAAAAAGAATCGCGAATGAAATCACGAAAAAATATAAGCACGATATTGGCGAAAGCGCGGTAATGTTAGATGAGCCGATTAAGGGGGCAGGGGAGGCAAAAATAGAAATAAAGCTAGGGCGTCACCGAGCCACAGCGACTGTAGAGATACTTGCTTCTTAAACGGCTAGAACGTCAACAACACGGCGAGTGTTAGAACGGCCGTCAAAATCCATCTTTCTTTTTGTGCGGAAGCGTACGACGCCGGTTGCCATCGCGAAAAGCGTGTGGTCGGTGCCTACGCCGATATTCTTGCCGGGCAGTATCTTTGTACCGCGCTGGCGGACGATGATTTCTCCAACCCCAACCTTCTGTCCGTCGGAGCGCTTAACTCCGAGGTACTTAGGATTTGAATCGTTCAGGTTATGCGCTGTTCCTCCTGCTTTTGTATGGGCCATATTGAATTAGGGGCTAGATGCTAGCTTCTAGGGACTAGTGAATATGATATATTTTGAACATGCCGAGTATACAGGAAGCGTGGCTTAAAATCAAGAATTGGACTGATATTGCGGTGGGAGAGTGGGGATTGGTCGCGATAGTCTTCCTTATAGGCCTTGCTTCCTTTGGACTGGGCCGTTTATCCGTATTAGAGAGCGTCCGACCGCCTGTATCCATAACAGAAGCGCCCGCACTGACAGAACCGCGGGGGATGAGTATAGGGGGCCTGATAGTGGCCTCGCGAGGGGGGAGCGCGTACTATTTCCCGTGGTGCGCTTCAGCCTCTAAAATCGCTCCGCAGAATCAGATATGGTTTGCAAGCGAAGAAAAAGCGCGCGCAGCCGGATATGCTCCGGCCAAGAATTGCAAGGGTTTAGAAAAATAAGGAGCGAAGCGACTATATTTTCCTTAATCCCGCCCCAATTTAGTATCACACAACTCCATTTAAAATTTGATATACTGTTGAGACGGTCTCAACAAAATCGCAAAATTAACACATGAGAACGGACACTAAATTGGGGCGGGATGTAAGAGCTTCTAACTCGCTCCGCTCGTAACAAAAACTAACATGCTAATCGTTGACGTTGAAGCCTCCGGGGTAGAAGCAAAGAAACACTCCATCGTGTCTGTTGGCGCGCTTGATTTTGCGAATCCTACAAATCGCTTTTATGAGGAGTGCAGAGTGTGGGACGGGGCGCACATTATGGACGAAGCGCTTGCGGTAAATGGATTTACAAAGGCACAGATTACAGATTCTAAAAAGCAGAGCGAGGGCGATTTGATACACGCTTTTTTGCATTGGAGCGAAAGCGTTGAAGAAAGAACTCTTGCAGGGCAAAATGTTTCTTTTGACCGTGATTTCTTGAAAGCGGCTGCGGAGCGCGCCGGACACACGGATTGGCAATTCGCGTACCGCACCATTGATACGCACACGCTTGCCTACATGCACATGATAGAGAGGGGGATTCAGCCTCCCGTCAAACACAAGCGCTCGGCCTTGGACCTTGATGCGGTTCTAAACTATTGTGGGATTCCGGAGGAACCAAGTCCGCACAATGCGCTTACCGGCGCCTTGTCGCACGCCGAAGTAATCGCGCGCCTTTTGTACGGACGAAAACTTTTGCCCGAATTTGAAGAATTCGCGATTCCTTGGAAATAACGTGCGACGCATGGTTACCTATATCGCAGATTTTTTATACGGCTCTACAAAATACCCGTGCGCATTGTTCAAACCGTTGGTTTTTCTAGGATATTTTGGTTCTGAACCGCATCATCGCCATCAGAAAATCTTTTTCAAGACTCTTAGGGCGATTGGATTTAGAAGAACCTTCTGGCAACTTGTGTTTCCAGGACAGACAGCAGGATTAATTAAAAGGATTCCTGTCACTGACACTGGGGTGAATGAATATCATGTCAGATTTTATGACGATGGCTTGATTGAATGCGAGCTTGAGGTAGATAGATGGAGTAGTAAGCATTGGAGAGGTCCTAGGCATCATGGAGAGGACGGCAAGAAATTCCTTACCCAAATACTTGAGTTGGAGTTTAAGGAAATACTTAAAGAAGAGAAAGTCCGTATTAGTGAACTATTTGGTGCAAAGAACTTTACCTTGGAATGCATACGGCGTACGTAGGGCAGGGGATGCGCCCATATATAGGAGTGCATTGAGCCCTATCCCCTATGGGGAATAGAATTTATCGCTGTTGAATTTATTTCGGGAAATAAATTTATCTCCATAAGAGTCTGCACAGATTTAATTCAAGAAAAAGAGTCCTATTAAAAGAATGGATGCAATGTGGTTCGGGGAAGCGAGCTCGGCGCTTATATGTTGTAATACATATGCACAGTAGTTCGTTTTACGTATATTGTGCGAATGAGCATTGTATGCTAATATCGCCGTATGAAGGTACCGTCCGGTGTCCTCCCTATCAAGGAATACATCCTGCCCTTTTTAGATTACTGTGAGATTGAAAAAGGATTATCAAACAATACGCAGAAAAATTATAAACAATATTTGCGACTTTTTGTTAAATGGCTCGACCATAGCAAAAATTCCAATCTCCTCCCCCATGAGTTAACGGCGCAGCATATTTGGGATTACCGGCTCTATCTCGCTCGGACGTATAAAACCCCTTCAGGCGATTACTTGGGAAAGAAGTCTCAGAATTATTATCTTATTGCCCTGCGCGCCCTTTTGAGTTTTCTTGCCGAGCGCGATGTGGTCACGATCCCATCATCCAAAGTGAAACTCGCGCGCCAGAAGTCCGACGAAGTCGTTTCCTTTCTCGAGGTGAGCGATGTAGATAGTATGATACAGATACCCGACACCGCGACGCCCGCAGGCATTCGCGACCGCGCTATAATGGAATTATTCTTCTCATCTGGCATGCGCATAGCAGAGCTCGTCTCTCTTAATGTGGACAATGTTTCGTTTCTTAAAGATAAGAATGCAACACGTACATTTGAACTCTCCATTGTTGGTAAAGGAAAACACGTAAGGACAATATTCATTTCTCCGCGTGCAGCTCAGTGGTTACGAACCTATCTTGATTCTCGCCGCGACGTGTTTAAACCCCTCTTCATTAATCATCGCTCCAAAGATTCTGATAACTGCCGCCTATCTGTGCGATATATCCAAATTATGATATCTCGATCTGCAATGCTTGCGGGTATTTCGAAAAAAGTCACCCCCCATACCCTACGCCACACATATGCAACTGATTTGTTGGCGCATGGTGCCGACCTACGAAGCGTGCAGGAACTTTTGGGCCACAAGAACGTCGCAACGACCCAGATCTACACGCACGTTACGAATAAACAGCTCAGAAACATCCATGAAAAATTCCACGGCGGGAAAGAAATGGACAATAAGTAACATATGAGCTACCGCGACAAATTAAAGGCTGTCCTCTCCCCTGCCGAACGCACGGTTTTTGCCAAACTTAATACTCCGCAAAGAATTCAGGATTATTTGGATACGCTTTCAATAAACTTTGAAACGTCCGGAGAAACTTATATGTCGCCGAGGCGCGTAATGCGGGAAAAAACTGCGCATTGTTTTGAGGGCGCGCTCTTGGCGGCTGCGGCTTTTGCCTACCATGGGTCCAAGCCCCTTTTGCTTGATTTACAGACAATAGATAGAGACGAGGACCATGTAGTAGCTCTGTTTGCCGAAGACGGCCTGTGGGGTGCCACAAGCAAGACAAATCATCCTATACTTCGCTATCGCGACCCTGTTTATAAGACCGTGCGCGAATTAGCAATGTCGTATTTCCACGAATATATGATGGATGACGGGACTAAATCGTTGAGGAATTTTTCAAAACCATTTGATTTGAGCAAATATGTTCCCGCAGAATGGGTTACCGAAGAAAAAGAATTGGACTGGCTCGTAGACGCGCTTGATACTTCCAAACATTTTCCAATCGCTCCGCCAAATATCATTCGCAAACTCCGCAAAGCTTCCCCGATTGAAATCAAAGCGATAAACAATACCGAGTGGCCGAACCCCCCTAGCAGCTAGAAGTCCCGACGCTTCCGGTCGGGACCCCGATTTTTACGTCGGGGCTAGCCCCTAGAACCTAATCTCAAAGGTAGTCCATCGGATTCAAGTATCCGGAAAGCGGGGCTACCGGCATAAGCGCTCCGGAGCAAGGCGTCTTTTTGTTCGTCGCATCCCCTAGTTTCATTATTTGCGTTGCCGAAGAGACATATACGCCAAAGTGCAGGTGCGGGCCCGTCGCATAACCGGTTTGCCCGCTGTATCCTATCAACTGCCCCGTGCCCACAGATTGCCCCCCATAAGCGTTAATCTCCGATAAGTGTGCGTATAGCGTGGCTAGGCCGTTATCATGCTTTATAAGCACCCACCTGCCGTATGAATAGCACCCCTTAACTAAGCCGGTATCGCCCACGCCTGCAACTGTGCCGGTAAGAGAGGCTTTTACAGGCATGCCGATTTGAGCCCCAATGTCAATTCCATTGTGCCCTTTTCCGTTATAACCGCCCGCAAGAGAGAAAGACGTATTGCCGAATTTTTGCGTAATCCGCACTTTATCCAAAGGCCAATTAAGAATTCCTTTTCCTGCCGGTGTTATCTTTGAAGGATCAATGGTGTATTGCAATTTGGATTGCAGGTCTTGGAGCGCGTTTTCAAAAACAGTCTTAGCGGCTTGTTTCTGCGCAAGTATCGCTTGGAAATTTGATTCCTGCGATTTCGTTTGAGCAAGAAGCTCGCTTTGAGCTTTTTTTGTAGCGCTCAATGAGCCCTGTTGTGCAACCAGGGTTTTTTGCTGTTTTACAAGATCCGCCCGCTTGCTTTCTGCGGTTGTCTTTGTCTGAGTTAGGGATTGTTTTTGCTTGGCTAGCTCTGATATATCTTCGGAAATGGCTTCCCGTATTCTTGCCGAAGAATCAATGTCAGCCCAAACCCCGCCCACATCTGTGGCCGACAAGATTTGAATGGCAAGGGATTCTGTCTCGCTTTCGCTTAGCCGGCGAATAGTTTCTGCAAGCCCTTTTTTGTTGTTGGCTATGGAATGTTCCTTCAGCGCAATCCCCTGCGATAATTGTTTTATTTCCAATTCCGTGGTGGCGATGCGTTTTTTGGTTGCGCTGATTGAAGCTGTAAGTTTCTTTAGAGATAGATTCAACTGGTCAACTGTATTCTGCAGTGTTTGCTTTTTTGATGAGGCGCTCGCAAGCTGTGCCTCGTATTGCGCTATCTCTGCATTCAGCTGTTCAATTTCACGGTTCTGTTCGGATATTTGCTGTTGTATTTCCTCGGCCGTGTCTCCCATGACGGCAATGGGAGAAAATATCACCGCGAGGGTTATAAACGTGGCGAAGATTTCAGTTCTTTTAATCATAATGCAATCTGATTAACCGCAGATTCGATTCGTCCGATCACGGCGTCCTTTCCTATTATAGAGGCTATTTGAAAAGGGTCCGGTGACTGCTTCCGTCCGGATAGAGAATAGCGCAATGGCCACAATACCTCCCCCCTCCCCTCGCGTGAGGCGTAATCCCAAATCGCGGTTTTTATCTTTTCAGGATTATTGAAAGAATTTGCTGGAATTCCAACGATTATTTTCTGTAATTCCTTTAGATGTTTTTCCGCATCCTGCAAGTTCCCGCCTTTTCCCGGTATTTCATCCGTAGCAAGAACAGGGTTTGCAAAAAAGTAATCAAGCTCGCCCTCTGCAATAAGCGCTCTCAAATCTCCCCACACATGTATCCGCTCGCGGACAAGATTTAGAATTGACTTGCCCGTTTCTTCGCTCCACTTTACCTCGCGCACAGCAAGCGAAGATTCCATGATAGCAAGAGCGCCTCTCTCAAATTCTTCCGCGGGCATTTTCAAAAGATAACTGCGGTTGAACCAGCGCAATTTCTCCATATCAAATACAGCTCCGCTTTTGTGCAAATCGGCTATCTCAAACTCTTGTATCATTTCTTCAACAGACATAATTTCTCTTTCCGATTTTGGAGTCCATCCAAGCATGGCGATGTAATTAAAAAACGCTTTAGGCAAGTATCCTTCTTCCCTGTAGCTTTTGACCGATGTATCCCCTGTGCGTTTGGATAGTTTTGATTTGTCGGAGCCAAGTAAAAGCGGATAGTGCGCGTATTGCGGTCTATCATATCCAAGGCTCTCCTGTATAAGGATTTGGCGCGGAGTATTTGAAATATGGTCGTCTCCGCGAATAACATGCGTGATGCCCATCTTTGCATCGTCAACAACTGCGGCAAAGTGATACAGCGGATCATCCGCGGAGCGCGCTATTACAAAATCCCCTAGCTCTGTCGTATCAAAGGTGATTTCTCCCCGTACAAGGTCGGTAAACGTGACTTTTGTGCCAGGGTTTTTCAAGCGAACCACGTTCACTATTTTGCCAGGCTCTTTTTTGCTGTCTTCTGCGGAGACGTATGCTCGTCTTGAATCAATTAACGAATGAAGCGCCGTTCGGTATATTTCGGTCCGCTCCGATTGCCTGTAAAATTCATCCCACTCAAGGCCTAACCAATGCAAAGAATCTATTATGTCGGTCTCAAACTCTTTTTTGCTTCTTTCTTTATCCGTATCTTCGCTTCTAAATACGATTGTGCCATTATTCTTTTTAGCAAAAAGGAAATTTATTATTGCCATCCGCGCGGTGCCCACGTGGCAGTATCCCGTCGGGCTGGGAGGCAGGCGTACGCGTACACCGCTGAAATTAGGGGTCATACCTGTCACACGAAATGGCATTGTTTCTGCAATACCAAATTCATTATCTTGTTAAACGAGTTAGTAGAGAGATATATCAGATAAAATCTCGAGTCCTGAAACCATTGCCATGCCATTTCGTGTGTACAGGTCATATCGTCTCATGCTCTAGGGCAATATCAATAATTGCAGAAGCGATTTTCTTTGCACTGTCTCTTCGCGAGAAATTGCGGGCGGATTCAGACATTCTTTCCTGCAATGCCTTATCGCCTAAGATTCTGTCAATTTCAGCAAGCAGAAGGTGCTTGGTCAAATTTTGCTGTTCCAGCACTACCGAAGCGCCCGCGCGCGCAAAAGAAAAGGCATTTTCTGTCTGGTCGTGAGAAACGTCCAATGGAATGGGGATTAATATTGAGGGCATTCCCCAGCTGGCGATTTCAAAAATCGTTCCGCTCCCTGCGCGCGCGATTACAAGCGATGTAATTCCGGCGGTCATTCGCAGTGCGAGCGTGTTCAAAAGCCCAAAGGCCCGGTACCGCTTTTCATGGTCGCTATTTCTAAGAACCAATCGGGCAATGCGCGTGGCCTCAACAAGATTCGCGGTTCCCACTTGGTGTACGACGTTATACCGGCTTACTAGTTCCGGCAATGCGTCCAAAACTGCGTTGTTAATCGCCACTGCGCCCTGCGATCCGCCCATGATAAATATTGTGGGCACTGATTTCTCAAGCCCGAGGAATTCATAACCGCCTTCGCGCGCAGGACTTTCAATCTCTTTTCGTATGGGGTGGCCGGTTCGAGCTATTATGTGCTGGACTTTCTCGGAAAACTGTTTGGCTGCATCCGGGTGCGCAATTGCAATCAGTTGCGCAAATTTTGACGACCACAGAGAGACTCGTCCAGGAGAGGAATCAGCATCATAGATTATCACCGGGATTCTAAGCAGGCGCGCCGCAACAAGCGCGGGATACGCGGCAAACCCGCCTGTAGAGAAAATCACGTCGGGGTAGATGTTGAACATCTTAATTGTCCCGAGGATTATGCCCCAAGCAGTTTTAAATAAGCCGAAAAAATTAAGCGCGCTTCTGTAATAGCGCACGCGCCCGGCGGTTGTCTCGTAATGCTGTATGTCATGTTCCCGAAGCGCAAGCGCGTCAAAAGGCTCCGGCCCGATGTAATAGAGCTCTGGCTCAATCAGCCGCCGTTCTTTTGCAAGGTCTTCCAATGCTTCAGCGACGGCTATAAGCGGGTAAAAATGCCCGCCGGTTCCCCCTCCTGTGAGTGCGATTCGCATACCCGTACACTAAGTGTGCCGTAATTCCCGATGTGAAAAATCCAGCGACCACTGGGGTGTGTCGATAAAAGAGTATGCCCCTTCAGAATGATTGTGTTTATTCATGGCAAAGCAACGGCACACTTGGTGTCCGGGCATGCTTCCATTTTAACATAACTGTTTGCGGGGGCGGTCAATTAATAGGAACGACGAGAAACGTTTAAGAGGATTCCGGCGCTCGCAAGCGAAATCAGCATGGCGCTTCCGCCCTGGCTTATGAATGTAAGCGGTATCCCGGTTAAAGGAAGTATGCCGAGCATCGCTGCCATGTTGATAAAAGCTTCAATGCCCAGATATCCGGATATGCCTATGGCAAGCAATCCCCCGAACATATCAGGCGTATGCGACGCAATGTTAAAACCGCGCAAAGCAAAAAGAAGAAATAAAATAACAATGGATACCCCTCCCACAAAACCAAACTCCTCGCCAGATACGGCAAATATTGAGTCTCCCATGGGCTCCGGAAGATATGTGAATTTCTGAACTCCTTGGCCGAATCCTCTTCCCCAAAACCCGCCGGAGCCTATGGCTATGAGAGATTGTTTTATTTGATACCCTTCAGCCTGTTGATTTTGTGCCGGATGAATAAACGTCATCACCCTGTCTTTTACGTAGGGTTTCCACATCATTAAGATGCCTAAAGCAATGGGAGCCATGCACAACACAATCAGAATGTGGCGCCAGGGGGCGCCAGAAGCAATATAAACAGCAAGTACTCCGGCCACTATGATGCCTAAGCTCCCAATGTCTGGCTGGAGGATAAGGATTGCAGATGGAACTGCTAGAATTGCCAAAAAACCGCCAAGTCCGTGGTATATAGAATTAATGCGCGCATGTACTGTAGTAAAATATGCGGCGGCAAAAATCACGGCGCCGATTTTTAAAGTTTCAGCTGGCTGAAAAGACACGCCCCAAATATCTATCCAGCGCTTCCCTCCCCCGTATTCCATTCCTATCTGCGGAATAAACACCAGGGCTGTTGCTATGAGAGACAACACATAAATATACGGGGCCAATGTTCGCCAATGCCGGTATTGTATAGAGCTGGCGAAAACTAAACAGATCAATCCTGCTCCAACACCCAAGACAAGATGATTGAATGCTACAGAAGAAATGTTTCCGTTTCCGCGGGCAAGAAGGCCAAATGCGGCGGAAGAGAATATTAGCGCCCCTCCTACAACCAGCAGTGTCATCAAAAGCGCCAATGGCCTGTCAATATGTGTTCGTGACTTGCTCACACATGCAATGCGCCTGTTATGGCGATTATTACTCCGGCAAACGCAAAAATAATGGAAAGAATCCAATAGCGCATAACCACTTTGGAGCCGGGCCATCCGATTGCCTCAAAATGATGATGAAGGGGCGCAATGCGGAATAATTTTTTGCCGAAGAATCTTTTTGATATAACCTGGGCTATATCTGATGCGACGGTCGCCACAAGCAATGCGCCAATGATAGGCAATACTGCTATGCCTATGCCGCCGCCCAAACTGTCTGTCATAAATGCGATGACGGCTATTGTGAGAGTAAGACCCATTGTCCCTGTGTCCGACATATAAAATCGCGCTGGAGGGATGTTAAACCATAAGAACGCGAGCAACCCGCCTAGCAGTGCCGCAGAAAAGGCCGCCAAATCTATCTGATCTTGCACAAAGGCAATAATGGTATACGAGGCAAAAACAGAGGCAAAGACTCCGCCCGACAAGCCGTCAATGCCGTCTATAACTCCGCTTGCATATACCGCAAGAGACATCAATACGAATAGCGGTATCACAAGCCATCCTATAAAAACAGGAGCTCCAAAGGGTATGCCCACGACGCTTACCCCGAGTTTTGCCCAGAACCACCAGCCTATAAAACATGACAGAAGGATTACTGTGAAAAGGCGTATCGCAAGAGGCAGACCGTTCCCTCCCGGGCGTATTACGAGCAGGTCGTCTATCAGCCCCGCGAATGCGCCAATAAGCAGTGCTGCAAGCGGTATCCATGTTTGGCTTCGGCTTAGGAAGCTTAATTTCAATATCTCGGCGCTTGGCACAAACTTGGCGACAATTGCAATGCCCACAATGGTAAGCAAGAGAGATGCCCACACAATTATCCCGCCCATGCGCGGAGCGCGCGTCTCATTTGCCTCGTGCAGGCGATTGAATTCCTGCGCGCGGGAACCGTCCAATGCGCTTTTTCCGGGGCTTTTTTTCCACGCCTTATATTTATACAGGTAATGCGTAATGATGGGGGCAATGGCAATTCCTACGAGGAATGAAACTGTCGCGGGCACTAGTACTCGTACAATGTCGGAGAACATAATGTTTTTGAATTATTGATTTGTTTGCGAAATCGCTTGCTGTGTTTTTGCAATAAGAATCTTCATGTCTTCAAAGCGGCCTTCTCGCGTGGAACCAAGTACAACTGCGACGATTGGATGCGCAGGTCCCACATCAAAAACTATTGCTAAATTACCGCCGGCCAGATCCGTCGCGCCGGTCTTGCCCATTATAAGCCCGGGAATATCTCCCAGGGCTTCGTTGGTGTTAAATGCCCGAGTTTTTGAATTTCCATTTGGCGACGTAAACAGCAAGCCCCCCTCGGCAGTGCCTGCAAAGACGGCGGTATTCTCCTTAGCCGCGTACGCAAATAGTTTTGCCATATCTCCAGCTGACCCATAGGCACCCGATAAAGTTGCGCTTACATCCAATCCGCTCACGTTTAAGAAATATGTGCGGACTAGCCCAAGTTCCTGCGCGATACGGTTCATGCGCCAAAGCGCTGCTTGTCCTTCCGGCGCCTCTTTAAACCTTTCCCGTATAGCCCTGTCCGCAGACAATGCCAATATTTCCGCGCCTGCGTTTGAGGATGCAATTAGAGTGAAGCCAGCAACATCTTTAACCGACCACTTCTCGCCCTTTGCCAGGCGTTCAGCGCTTCCCTTAGGCGCCGTGTCATAGGGAATTGTGATTATTGTCTCCAGGGGCAGAGCTTCGCTTACCGCAAGCATGAGCGGGACTTTCGTAAGAGATGCCAGAGGCAATTGTATGTCGGGATTCTTTGAGTAAAGCACTTTCCCATTAAGCATATCCGCTACGATGGCAGATTTTGCAGTCAAAACTAGGCCCTCAAAAGAATCTTGCGCAGTGACAACAGCCGCTTCTAATGCCGTGCGCGGGGCGTGTTTTGTGCTCTCGTATTCTAAAGTGATTGCTACGGCTCCAAGAAAAAGAATTGCTAAAGCAAGAGACGGCAGAGATGCCCATTTCATTCCTTGCCCCGCTTCTTGCACAGGCTCGCTTGGCATAAATTGTTCTATCGGTATTGCCGTTGATTGGACATCCGGCAGCGCTTCTGGCACTGTGTCTTTTTTTTGTTCTTCTGGCATATCAGGATTTATGAACTAGATTCATCCTTGGATTGGGGCCTGCGCCTGTGTTGTTTCAAATGCAGATAATTCTCCGGCGATAACGGCATATTCAGGAAGATGCTTTTTGTCCGTTACGCCAAGGTAAGCCAAGAGTTCTGTTGTCGCGCTATAAATATATTCTCGCGCGTCATTAGGATTCCCTGCGCGCTGTGCCAGCCCTCTTGAAAGCAGGGTTCTTAGGCTGGTGCTCGTGTTCACTCCTCGTATGTAATCAATCTGCGAGCGCGTGGATGGACCGCGGTATAAAAGTATTGCTAATACCTCCAAACCGGCATCGCCTATCTCGCGCGCAAGCTCCCGCTCATTTTCCGCGCGAATCGCAGGCGCGCATAAAGCAGAGACGGCAAGGCTGACTTCGTCTTCGGTTCTCACGAGGTTTATCGCGCTCCCCTCCCTGCTTTGCTCTAACGCCTCCATGGCCGAGTCAAAATCCGCGTCGGAACATCCCAGGATTTGTTTCAATTTTCGCACCGAAAGCGCTTCGCCTTCGGCAAAAAGGAACGCCTCCGCCTTTAGAGCGAGCTCCGCAATACTTTTAACTTTTTGGGGTTGTGTTTCTGTTTCCATAATTTTTCACTATATTAAAATCCCATTGCCTGATGCCTATTGCCTGCCTTGTGTGCCATATCGAGGCGAGGTAAGCGCTTCTGCCTCAAGAGTAATCTCGCTAAAAATGCGTTCTTGAGTGGCGCTTATAGAGCCCCCGCGCACCAATTCCAGCATCGCAAGAAAGTAAACTATTGTCTCATTCTTGCCCGCGGATTTTGTTATTTCGCTAAACCTGGCTCGCACAGCGCCCATAAGGCGTTTTTCCAACCGCACGATTACATCTTCAAGCGCGAGTACCGGGGCCACGAGTGCAGAAGCCGTTTGTTCCACTTTTGGCAAAATGCTTACCAAGCGCTTTACCGCTTCTGCAATAGTATTCATACCGACCTTGCCCGGAGTAAATATAGGCTCCAGGAGAGGGGCTCGGCGCGGGAAAACGAGAGGCGCTTTCCCCCATTCCTTTCTAAGCAATTTCGCAGATTTGCGTATAAGGGCATAGCGCGCAAGCCGGCGTTCCAGTTCTTCAACGCTTTCTTTTTCTTCGGAAGACAATTCAAGCATCGGCAGAAGAGTGCGCGACTTTATTAGAAGCAGGGTTGATGCGACTAACACGAATTGCGCGGTTTCGCCCAGGGGAAGCGAGGGAAGTTTTTCTACGTAAGCAAGGTAGGTGTCCGTAACATCGGCGAGGGCGATTTCGGATATAGATAGCCGGCGCTCCTCTATCATACAGAGGAGCGTCTCCAGAGGTCCGGAGAATTTCTCGGTTGCGACAACGAATTTTGTAGTCATTTCCCTTCAGTTTTGTTAACGCTTAGCCCGAGCTCAAGCAGCTGTTTTTGAGTGAGGGGTTTTGGCGCTTTCATGACGGCGGTTTGGCCTCCGCGCGTCATCGGAAATGCCTGGACTTCTCGCAGATACTTCTCTCCGGTGAGCGTCATCAGAATTCTCTCAATGCCAAGGGCGATGCCTCCGTGAGGCGGAGCGCCGTAGGTAAACGCTTTCAGCATATGCCCAACGCGTTCCTCTATTTCATTTTCGGTGTAACCCATGATTTTGTAAACACTTTTGAGATATTCGGGTCTGTGTTCGCGAATGCTTCCCCCGCCGGTCTCATAGCCGTTGCATACTAAATCGTACTGCATGGTCAAGATTTCTCCGATATTTTTATTTTGCATCAGCCATTCTGAATGTTCAGCGACTGTTTTTGAGAATGGGTTATGGGTAAACGTCCATGCACTCGCCTGCCCTGAGTCCGTCGAAGGGTCTGTTTTCTCAAAAAACGGAAATTTGTATACAAATGCAAAGGCAAGAATTCCCTTCGCCTTGTCTTCCTCCGTGCGAAGGTCAAATTTGTCGGCGCCGAATTTTGCAACAGCTTCAGCGTAGGTAAATCGCGGGAACGGCTTCTCTTTTAGGCAGAAGCCCATGCCCTCGCAAGCTTCTGTCATCATTTCCTCTACGAGGTCCATGACATCGTCCTCCTCCACGAAAGACATCTCAATGTCCACTTGCGAGTGCTCAAACCCGCGGTCTGCGCGCAGGTCTTCGTCGCGCACTGCTCGGGCTATTTGGAAATATTTCTCAAATCCGGCTACCATGAGAAGCTGTTTGTACTGCTGTGGCGCCTGCGGAAGCGCGTAAAAGGAGCCCGGGTGCAATCTGGACGGAACGACGAAATCTCGCGAACCCTCTGGCGTTGATTCCGTAAGCAGGGGCGTCTCAATTTCCGCAAATGACTTTCTAAAAAGGAATTCCCGCACTCTGCGGACAAAGTCGCTCCGCATGCGGATATTCTTTTGCATTCGCAGGGTTCGCAGGTCAAGATAACGGTAGTCCAGCCGTGTTTCCTCGCCTATGCCGGATGTGTCGGAAGTAACGTCAAACGGCGGGGTTTCAGACGTGTTCAAGGTCGCGATGCTTTCAATGCGTATTTCCAAATCACCGTTTTCCCTTTCCTTCTGAACGTTCTTTTCTCCACGTTTAACCACAACGCCCTCCACAGCAACGACATACTCGGTGCGAAGCTTCTTCGCTTCCTCCATTGCCGAAGACGCGGGTAAAACAACTCCCTGAATGGTGCCGGTTGCGTCGCGGAAATCAAAGAAAACCATTTTGCCTTGATTACGGCGCACTGAAACCCAGCCCGCAATGGTAACCTTGTTTCCGACATTATTCCGCAAATCTTTTATTAATACTCGCTCTTTCATATCGTATCTCTTATTTCATATCTCATATCTATTGTATTGACACCCCTACCTTTTGGCGGACATCGCGCATCTTGCCCGAAGCCAGTGCACGGGCCTTTTCCCCGCCCTCTCTTAATACCCTCTTTACCTCTTCGTCTGTGATACTTTCTCGCATCTCTCTCATGCCTGCACAGTAAGAGCTCATGTCTTCTATAAGCGCCTCTTTGAGCGCTTTGTAGTTTCCTTTGTTGGCCTTGTATATCACGGCAAGCTCTTCCTTGGTTTTGAAAAGTGCATGAATAGCATATACGTTTTCGGGACTCTCGCCCTTGGAATCCGTAAGGATGCTCATCACTGATTTTTTGATTTCATCTTTTGTGCCGAAAAGCGGAATGGTATTGTTGTAGCTTTTGCTCATCTTCCGGCCGTCAGTTCCAGGCACCACATCCGCGCCGCGCAGAATCATTTCTTTCGGCTCTTTGAAAGTCGCGCCGTACGCATTGTTGAATTTATTCGCAGCTTCGCGCGCATATTCCACGTGCTGTCTTTGGTCGGTGCCTACAGGAACGACATCGGTGTCGTACATTAATATGTCGGCGGCCATCAGCATCGGATATGCAAAAAGGCCGGCATTCGCCTCCATGCCCTGCGCGATTTTATCTTTGTATGCGTGAGCAAGCTCAAGAAAAGAAACTGAAACGAGGCATTGGAATATCCAGGATAATTCCATGTGCTCCGGCACATCGGATTGTTTGAAAATAATATCCTTATTAGGGTCAATTCCCACGGCAAGATAATCCCGAGCAACGCTCATAATATTTGCCTGCAATTGAGCGGGGTCTCTCATGGTTGTGAGGGCGTGATAATCGGCAATCATCAGCATGCTATCGTGCTTTTTGGAGAGTTCCATA
>JANLIP010000054.1 GCA_024654165.1 Candidatus Kaiserbacteria bacterium
CTCTTTAGTGGTTGCTAGCTTCATTACTCACATTGTTACACATGCTGGCGTCTTGTCAAGGTCGTATAAAAACATCAAATCCCACGGCACACGGCAGTGGGACTTGAGGGCTACTTGAAAAAGACGCACATTCTGTGACCTCATGGAATATAGTGCTTGAGTCCCGGGTTCTTCGCCGCGAACTTGAGACGAGCTCTCGTTCTTGCCCGAGCAGTCCAGATTGCCATCGGAAAGGAAATAAATGCCAATCCGCCAAGGCCAGTCAAGAGCACTCTGTTCTTGTCGAATTTAACCGCGAGCGCAATGGTAACAGCGAATATCGCTGTCGTGACAATTGTGATAAACAACTTCAACATCACACGCTCTGCCGCTTCGCAGTTCAAGTACGCCTTTCTTGCAAGCACCCGCATGCCCTCCACCGACACACCTTTGTTTGGCTTCATTGGATATAGTCCTTTTGGTTGCCCTCTTTTATTTGCAGGTTCACCGACCCGCAAACCAGCCCGCTTTATAACAGAAACTGCTCAAATAACAAATAGATGCAATTGGCCTTACTTTCTTATTCGCGCGAATAAGAAAGTAAGGCCTCAACCCTCTATTTTTGCTACGCGCTACTGGCTATGAGTTGACCCCCTTGCGTTTCTCTTGTATTCTCTTGTTAATTACAAGATAGCAAGACGGATAAGATTATATGCCTGTACACACGAAATGGCATGGCAATGGTTTCAGAAGTCAGGGGTTCAGTGAGGCAGGTTACTTTATCAATGGTTTTAACATAATAATGAAATTGGCATTGCAGAAACAATGCCGTTTCGTGTGACAGGTATGGAACAAGATCAGCAGTTTTTGGAGTATGTAGTGAAGGCATTAGCCGATCATCCAGAGGATGTAAAGATTACGCGCACCGTAGATGAGATGGGCGTGCTTCTTTTGCTTTCTGTGCACAAGGACGACATGGGCAAAATTATCGGCCGGTCGGGCCAGACAGCGAAGGCAATTCGCACTGTTTTGCGCGTGGTAGGAATGAAGAATGATGCGCGCGTTAACTTAAAGATTGAAGAGCCGGAAGGGAGCGAGCGCCCGAGAAGGGACGGCGCAAGTTCGGCCCCTGCAGAACCATACGTCCGCGACACGACTGTTGAGGATGTGATTAAGGACCTCAAGGATAGCCAGTAGCTAGTAGCCGGTAGCTTGTAGCAGAAGAGCGAATTTATCTTTTTGCATTTAGCTACGGGCTTCAGGCTACAGGCTACGAGCTATGTTGCATTTCCACATCATCACGCTTTTTCCTGAATCAATAAAGCCGTATCTCACGAGCTCTATTCTTGGGCGCGCAATGGAGGATAAGAAAATAAAGATTTCTTTTTACGACCCGAAAAAGTTTGCGGTAGGCAAACATAAGAGGGTAGACCAGCGTCCTTATGGAGGCGGTCCCGGAATGGTTTTGGAACCGAATGCAGTCTTAAGAGCATCTGAATCTGCTCTTAAGAAGGCACTAGGCAAAAGGCAAAAGGCAAAAGGGAAAATACAAAATCAAAAACCAGAAACAATTTTCTTTTCTACCGACGGGGCTCAATTTGATGAGGCAATGGCAAAGAAACTGGCTCGCAAGAAAAATATTCTACTAATTACTGGCAGGTACGAAGGAGTGGACGCGCGCGTGCCAAAAATCCTCAAAGCAAAAGCGGTTTCTGTCGGCCCATACGTATTAACCGGCGGGGAATTGCCCGCTGCGACAGTTATTGATGCCGTCGCGCGATTTGTGCCGGGCGTGCTCGGCAAAGCAGAATCGCTAGAGCGCTCCCGCGTCTCCAGCCCGGAGGTCTACACCCGCCCTGAAGTCTTAGTTTGGAAAGGGAAGAAGTACCGAGTCCCGAAAGTTCTCCTATCCGGCCATCAAGCGAAGATCAATGAGTGGAAGCAGAAGTTGAGAAAGTAAGAAAATGCCAAGGGGCGCCCTTGGCATTTATCCACAGGCACCCCTTGCGCAATTTGACAAGGAAATGCAGGCGTGTATAATCCCGCGATATTTGCTTGCGAGCTGATTGAGTTGCGGACGCGCTTTTGGCAAAGGTAATAGTGTGCCCGTTTGTAAACTTTTAATAGAGGATTGCAATAAAAAATAAAACGCGAACAGCGTCTTCTGGATTTCTGTTTGCGAAATATTTAGCTCATGGCAAAAACGCGCACCGCGGTTCGTCCGCAAAAATTCTTCGGCCGTTTCCGAGAACCACTCGTCCGATTGCCAAGCCTCGTAGAGTCGCAGTTGGAATCCTTCCGCCAATTCGTAGAGGGCGGAGCCGAAAGGGTTTTCAAAGAGTTTTCTCCTATAACTGACCACGCGGGAAAGAAGTTTGAGCTGAAGCTCATGAAATTTACGTTCGGCGCGTTGCGATGGGACGAGTATTATGCGAAGCGCGCGATGCGCACATACGAAGCGCCTCTATCCATGGTGGTGCGTTTGAAGAATAAGACGACAGGGGATGAGAAAGAGCAGGAAATCTTCTTGGCGGATTTTCCATGGATGACAGACCACGGCACATTCATCATCAACGGAGTGGAAAGAATTGTGGTGCCACAGCTCGCCCGCTCCTACGGAGTTTTCTTTGAATCAGTTCCCCACAAAGGGAAAAGTTATTTTGCTGCAAAGATAATTCCTGCGCGCGGAGTGTGGATTGAAATTGAATCCGACCCGGATGCGGGAATTTATGTAAAGATAGACCGCAAGCGCCGTTTCCCAGTGACTTCGCTTTTGCGGGTACTTGG
>JANLIP010000065.1 GCA_024654165.1 Candidatus Kaiserbacteria bacterium
CCCTGGCGGGAACGATGCGATAGTAATACCCACAGGAATCAAGACGATAGAGGTCGCCGGCCCGCACGAGACAGCCGAGGTGATAGATTCAATTATTTCCGCGTGCGAGAAAATGGATTGATCATTTAAGCCAGCTTTCCCTCCCTTTCAGATATTCTTTAATTCTCCCGAGGCCGGTCTTTATTTGCGAAACATCTAACGCGTAGGATAGGCGAATTCTCCCCGGCGCGCCGAACCATGCTCCGTCATACACTATTACATTGTGGTCATAAAATAAGTCCGAAACAACCTGCGCCGAGTTTCGTATTTTGGGAAGTACATAAAAAGCGCCTTCGGGCTTCCAAAGGCTAAATCCTATATCGCACAGGCCTTTATAGATAAAATCTCTCCGCTCTTTCCAAATGGCGGTTTGTTTTGCAACAAAAGAACGCGGTACGCTCATCGCCCTAAGCGCCATTTCCTGTCCCAAGATGTTTGTGTTCATGGAAGTGTGCACTTTTAAATCCACGACGGCCTGGACTATTTTTGGATCCCGCGCCCACAAATACCCGACGCGCAGACCGCACATGGAATATGTCTTGGAAAAAGAGTTGATTGTGATTACGTGTTTGCCTTTTATAAGATAATTTTCTCTTTCGTAAATTAGGTCTTTGTATACCTCGTCGGAGATTACATACACGCCTAGCTTCGCCGTTATTCTTTCCACCTCGCGCAAAGTATCCAGAGTCTCCACGCGCCCCGTAGGGTTAGAAGGTGAATTTATGAGAACGGCTTTTACTCCGCGCACCTTTTTTTTGAAATCTGACAAATCTATGCGCCCTTCTTTAAGTTGCGTATAAACAGGGACGAGCCCCGCGTATTCAACGATTGGCGGGTATGAATAGTAATAAGGCTGGCACAAAAGCACTTTCGCCCTTCCATGCATCGCATATATTGCTCGGAAAACAAGATCTAGCGCCTCGGATGCGCCGTTCGTAATAATAAAATCTTCTGACTTGGCATTTGGATATTCTTTTGCTAGCGCCTCGCGCAGATTCTCGTCGCCTTTTATGAGGCCGTACTTAAAGAGCCGAGTGTGTTCGAGGTCGTTGAAAATCTGCTTCGGCGGCATCAAATCCGGCTGGCCGGAGCCAAAGGATATAATCCCGTTTCCATCCATGCCGATAAATGCGGCCGGGGATGATATTTTCACGCGTTTCTTTTGCATGTTGCGATTATACCTGCCACACGAAACGACACCACCGCTATATATTCCTATTCGTCAATAATTGGAATGAAGTAACAAATCAACGGTCAGATGCAATATCGTTTCGTGTGTACAGGTTATACCCGAACACTAAATCTTCCATAATTCCACAGCGAGCATGTTAAAATAATGAAATGGATTTGCGTTCTCAAATCTCCGACTTAATCGAAGGCGACGCACAAGACGATGCGCCGACAAGAAAACAATACAGCCGAGATACCAGCATCTTTGAACGCACTCCGGCCGTCGTCGTCTTTCCGAAAAGTTCGGAAGACGTCGCAAGACTGGTGCAATTTGTCCATGACGAGAAAGAGGCCGGAAATAAAGTCTCGATTGCGCCTCGCTCCGCCGGTTCTGATATGACGGGAGGCCCATTGACCGATTCCATTTCAGTAGTGTTCACCAAATACATGAATCGTTTGCTGGAAATGGGCAGCGATTATGCTGTGATTGAGCCGGGAATATACTACCGAGATTTTGAGAAGAAAACTTTGGCACATAGCGGTCTAATTCTTCCATCGTTTCCGGCTTCTCGGGAGATATGCGCGCTTGGCGGAATGCTTGCAAACAATTCCGGAGGGGAGCTCACCTTGAAATACGGAAAAACAAATAGTTACATAAAAGAGATGGAAGTGGTGCTTTCAGACGGGTCTCGCACAGCGCTCCATCCCCTAACAATGCGCGAATTAGCTCAAAAGGAATCAAGCCAAACTTTTGAGGGGAAAATATACCGGGACATTCGCGCGCTTATTGAAAACAACAAGGAAACAATTGAGCAAGCTCGTCCGACAGTAACAAAAAATTCTGCCGGTTACGCTCTGTGGAATGTGATGGATAAAGAAAAAGGAACCTTTGATTTAACACAGCTGATATGCGGTTCCCAGGGAACACTCGCGCTCATCACAAGCGCTCGCGTAAGGCTGGTGCGCACAAAAGAAAATCGCGCCATGCTCGTTATTTTCCTTTCAGATATGGATATAATTCCCGAAGTAGTCCATCGTGTTCTTAAATTCTCTCCGGAATCCTTTGAATCATACGATGATAAAACCTGGAAACTGGCCGTGCGGTTTATACCGCAAATAATCGGGCAATTCGGCTTGCTAAAGATGATTGCGCTGGGCTTTGCATTTATTCCTGATGTTTTGTTGGCCCTAAGAGGCGCCGTTCCCAAGCTCGTGCTCATGGCAGAATTCGCAGAAGATTCAAAAGAGGAGGCGAGAGAGAAGGTGCGCGAAGCGCAATCGGCCTTGGATGGCCTCCATGTTAGGTCAAAGATTGCCTCAAGCAATGCGCATACGGCAAAATATTGGACGGTGCGCCGTGAGAGCTTTGCGCTTTTGCGCAAGAACCTGCACGGCCTGCACGCGGCGCCGTTTATAGACGATATTGTCGTCCACCCAGATGATTATCCGAAATTCTTGCCCGAGTTAAATAAGCTTTTGGGCGAATATAATCTGCTGTACACAATTGCCGGGCACGCGGGAGAGGGCAATTTCCACATCATTCCTCTTATGGATTTGGGTAAGGAGGAAAACAGAAAGATTATTTTGGAGCTTCAGCCGAGAGTTTACAGACTAGTAGCAAAATACAAGGGTTCAATCACGGGAGAGCACAACGACGGCATCATACGCACGCCGTACCTGCCGATTATGTTCGGCCAAAGAATGTGCGAGCTTTTTGCGCAAGTGAAGAATATATTTGATCCGCTTAACATATTAAATCCCGGAAAAAAGGTGGGCGGTACTATTGCGGATATTGAGAGAAGCATGATTAGAAAGTGAGCTTCTAGCTTCTAGGCGCTAGCTTCTAGAAAATAGTTAGTAGATAGTAGGAATAGGTGGTATATTTCTGTTCTTAACTACAGACTACTAACTACTTACTATGAATATATTAATGATGTACGGCAGTCTGCGAGAGAAATCCACAAACAAAGCACTGGCAAATGCGGTCGCCGGTCTTGCGCCGGAGACTATGAAAATTGAGACCGTGGGACTGCATGAGCTTCCCTTCTACAATCAAGACTTGGAGAGCAGTTTCCCAGAATCCGCAAAAGCTCTTAAGGAAAAAATCCGCTCTGCAGACGGCATAATCATTGTTACACCCGAATATAACCGCTCAATTCCTGGTGTTTTGAAGAACATGCTGGATTGGACATCGCGCCCCTATGGCGACAATGCATGGGATGGACGGCCCGTGGGCGTCTTAGGCGCCTCCGTCGGGGCCCTCGGCGCTACGCTCGCTCAATATCATCTAAAGCAGATTCTTAGCTATCTAAACACGCACGTTATGGGCCAGCCGGAATTTCATCTGAATGCGACAGATAAATTTGATGCGGAAGGAAATCTGACAGATGAATCAACAAAAGAACACATAAAGAAATTCCTCGCGAAGTTCCAGGAACACATCGCAATGTTCAAGTAATTGTACTACCTAGTTTTTATGCGCGGAAAACCTGAGCGTGACACTTTCGCTTGAAAAAAGTCGGCGGTACGATTGCGGATATTGAGAGGAGTCTTCTTCAGCGTTAATCTCGGAAACCAGAATGTGGAACTTTCAGGTCTTGAAACATCACCTTCATGACATCTTAAGGAAGTCTTACGTATCATTAATAAATGAGAGCAGTATTTCTTGACCGCGATGGCACAATCATTGTTGATCCGCCTGACGAGCGCGTGGACAAAGCGGAAAAAATTAAATTATTTCCGGATAGTATTGAGGCGCTAAAGAAGTTAGCGACACTCGACTATGGTGTCATTCTTGTTACCAATCAAGCCGGTATATCTGAAGGTCGTATAAACGAAGATGAATTCTGGAACCTCCATGCCATTGTATTAGAAAAACTTACCCCAAGCGGCGTCAAGATACATAAATCCTATATGTGCGCCTGTCCACATGGTCATGACAATTGTGATTGCCGCAAACCCAAGCCCGCCATGTTACTTCAAGCTTCTAAAGAATTTAATATTGACTTAGGAAATTCTTGGATGATTGGTGATCGGCAGTCAGACATCATGGCAGGAGTAAACGCCGGGACAAAAACAATCTTAGTAAAGACTGCGAATGTTCCTGTTGAATCAAAAGAGGCCACGTATACCGCACCAAACTTGCTTGATGCTGTGCAATATATTGCCACTCATTAAGTTGCTAAATTGGACATCGGATGTCCAATTTAGCTTTTACGTCTGCGCACAAACAGCATCACAATAATCAGAAACGCGAAAACAGAGAATGACATCAATGGGAATGTGATGTAGCCGAGTTCATATAGAAATCGCACTGCGCAATCTACGGCTTCGCTTGCAGCTGCCGGACACGGCACTAAACTAGCTCCTCCCATCTGCAAGTAGTGCT
>JANLIP010000101.1 GCA_024654165.1 Candidatus Kaiserbacteria bacterium
ATAAATACCGCCGGCTCTTACACCGCCGGTCTCGCAGAAGATTTCTATTTCCCCAACGCGGGGATTACCGCATCGGCGACTCCGCAACCAGCCAGCACGCCCGCAGGAGGGGGCGTACTGGCTCGGCCGGAATTTGATATTCCTCTTGCAATCGCCTATGTCGTAGGGGAGCAACACGCCGACGGCTCTTTTGAATCAACGCTTCTTTCCGACTGGGCGGCGATTGCGTTCGCAGGCGGAGGAGCCGGCGACGCGCGGGAGAAATTGCGCAATTTCTTTTCTTCAACAGCTCCAGCACTTTCCAGCGTGACCGACTATGAACGCCACGCCATTGGCTTGGAGGCGCTCGGGATTAATCCGTATTCTGCAGGAGGCACTGATTATATATCGCACATAATCGGCGCGTTTGATCAAGTGCAGATAGGAGACCCGGCACAGGTAAACGACGACGTGTTCGCGCTAATTCCCTTAATGCACGCGGGCTATGGTGCAAGCGACGAGATAATACAGAAAGTTGCCAATTTCATACTCTCTAAACAATCAACTAACGGTTCATGGGAAGGAAGCGTGGATATGACGGCCGCTGGAATTCAGGCCCTTGCTCCGTTAAATTCATTGCCGAATGTTGCTGATGCGCTAGTTTCCGCAAAAAATTATCTGCATACGATGCAACAAGCGGACGGCGGATTCGGCTCCGGGAAAAGCAATGTGTCCTCTACAAGCTGGGCAATACAGGCGATTTACGCGCTCGGCGACGGAATATCAAATTGGACGAAAAACACCCTTTCCCCGATAGATTACCTCGCTTCAATGCAAGACAGAGATGGAAGCGTCCCCAAGAATGACGCCAGCGCAAACAATCGCGCGTGGGCGACGGCTTACGCAATCCCGGCAGTGGAAAGAAAAACGTGGGACGTGCTTCTAACATCATTTTCTCGGCCAGAACCGGAAATAGTACAAGTGAAAGCAGAGCCGGCGGAGGCGACAAATGCAGTCATCGCGGCAACTACGCAAACAGCGCCGTCAAATGCAGTGATGTCCCTTCTAGAGGAGATCGCAGAGGATCAAAAAGAAGCCGTGGTACAAGAAAAACAGGAGGTTTCAGAACCGGATACAGCGACAAGCACAGAGGCGACCTCAACCCAGCCCCATGTATCTCCGCAGTTTGTGCAAACATCGGCAGTGGCAACTGTTGATTATGGGATTCCTTTTCAATGGTGGAAATGGATACTTGCCTTGTTGCTAGCTATTGCACTCATTTTTGGTATCGCGCCCCAGTTGCTCAAAATTTACCACTCGCGCAGACCGAAACGGCTATTTAAGGAGAAGTAGCAGGACCGCTTTCTGCGCGTGAAGGCGATTTTCTGCTTGGTCAAAAACGACAGATTGCGGACCGTCTATGACTTCATCGGTTACCTCTTCTCCGCGATGCGCAGGAAGCGCGTGCATAAAAATTGCATTCCGTTTTGCAATCCCCATTAATTTCTTTGTTACGGCGTAGCCAGCAAATGCTTTCTTTCTTGATTCGCTTTCTGTCTGTCCCATACTGGTCCACACGTCTGTGTACACGACATCCGCGTTTTTAACAGCCTCTTCTATTGAATGAGCGGACTGGAAAGTCCCGCCGGATTTTTCTGCAGATGCTTTTATTCTTGCAACTACGCTTTTTGGCAACTGATGTTCACGAGGAGAAGCAATTGTGAAATCAGCTCCGCAGAGAACGCTCCCTTCAGCCAGCGAAGAGGCTACGTTGTGGCCGTCGCCGATAAATGCGATGTGCACGCCTCTTATTTTTCCTTTGTGTTCGCGGATGGTTAATAGGTCTCCGAGTGCCTGGCACGGGTGTTCCTCGTCGGAAAGCGCATTTATTACTGGTACGTCTGCGGCTTCAGCCAGGTCAACGAGCGTCTTCTGCGCATAAGTGCGCAAGACAATTCCGTCTACATATCTGCTCAAAGTGCGGGCAATGTCTGCAGTGGATTCGCGTTTGTTTAACCCGACCTCGGCCTGCGACAGGTATACGGAATGTCCTCCGAGATTGTGCATCGCGACATCAAAACTCACGCGCGTCCTTAAAGACGGTTTTTCAAACAGGAGGGCAATTGTTTTATTCTTCAGTGCATTTGAATTCCCCTTTTTCTTCAGCTTGATGGAGGTCGTCAATAAAAAACCAAGCTCTTTAGCCGTAAAATCGCCAATCGCCAGAAAATCACGGCCTTTCAATTTCTTAACCATCGGGGCATTATGCCTCTAATATCGGTATTCTTCAATGACTCTTGCGTCGCTCCCCGAGTTTACTTTTGATGAAAAGTGGACGAAATATGTCTTCTTCAGGATTGACGAGCAACTCGCTTTTGTTTATCTTGTCGCAGAATTCTACTCTCGCGTCTTTAATCACAGCAAGCGGCTGCTGTTCTTTTCCTTCGCCCATCATAAGCGCGGCGGCGGCCGCAAGCGAATCGGCGACGCCAACTTGCGTGACCTTAAGCGCTCGCCCAAAAATGTCGGGCTTACCTCTGTAATCCCGCAATCCTTTGAAACCCGCGTAACCGAGAGCCATGCCGAAAACCCCTTTGCGCAATGGAGCAACCCTGCTGTCTGTAATCAGAACACCTAATTTCTTGATGCGATAAATTTTCCGAAGTTCTGTTCGGATTTTTTCGGCAGAGCGATAACTGTTTCTTGGCAAGAGAACCATTTTGCCGTCCGCATTAGAATCATCCACGCCCGCGTTAATTACAAACGTGCCATCTTTTATAGTAAGCCACCATCCTGGGTATGATTCCACCGCCCATTCGCTCTCGGCGCGGATTATTTTTTCTTTTGCTTTCTTATTTTTTGGAACGATAGTCCTTCCCTCTGATAAAGCAACAATTTTAGATGTTACTGCAAGAACTGCCCCATCACGCAGTTTCGGCACGTGCGCGGTTATGAAAGCAATGAGGTCTTCTTTTTCCTTGAATACGCGCGTCCTGATTGCGCTAACGTTCATGCCTGCACCGTATCCTTATCCCGCAAAAGACGCAAACCTATATATGAAAGCGGCGTGTAGACGATTCCCATCGCAACCTTAAATAGCCACCAGGTGATGATAATGCGGAGGAGAACCGGAGTCGGGTACACTCCAGCAAAAGCGATTGTCATGAAAATCACCGTGTCCAACATTTGCGACCATAGATTTGAAAGAGTTGAGCGCAACCAAAATTTTGACTCGCCCCAGAATTTGCGAAAGAAGAAGAACGAGATGACGTCCTGGTACTCTGCTATTGCAAACGCTACAAGAGATGCAATCGCCATGCGCAGGGAAATGCCGAAAATCTGATTGTAGCTTTGGTGCACCCATTCGCCTGCCATGTCCCACGGCAATGCGATAGAGAGGAACGAATAAAGAATGAAAAGGGCTGTCGCGATAAATCCGGCAAGAACAAAGAATTTGGCCATGCGTTTTCCGTAAATCTCGCCGACGACATCGGTCGTGAGAAAGACAAACGGGAACGAAAATACGGCCACGGAAAGATGCAGGCCAAAGAGAAACGGCATTATCTTGAGGCCTAGAGTGTTAGCCGCAAACAGGGACGCGAGGTATATCGCGAGCGCGATTACAAGTTTCTTGAAAGCCTTATCGCTTAGTGCAGGCATACCTGTCACACGAAATGGCATTGTTTCTTTAGGAAACAATGCCGAGCTATGGAATAAGATTGTGAATTATTTAGCATACAGATTTAAGCCAGATGTTTAACAATGGGCGCGATGCCATCTCGTGTGTACAGGCATAAGAAAGCCGTATTGTACGGGATTTGAGTCTCTATGCAACTAAACGGCGAAATAAAGTGTAACAGTGTGCCGCGGGGGAGACTCGGTCACCCATAATTTCCTGCTGAAAATTTGCGCTACGCCTATCAGATACAGATAGGCACCTGTAGACGGCCCGCTCGGCGCCTCCGCGCCTCCGGCTTTCGAGTCTCTGCTCGTCTTACTTCGTAAGACTTGTGCCGCGGGGGAGACTCGAACTCCCAACCCCTTGCGAGAACTACGTTCTGAACGTAGCGTGTTTACCAATTTCACCACCGCGGCATCCGCTGATTATGCGCACAAATTGCTTTATTTCCAAATGAATTTCATTATCCCGATACTTAGTCTATAGACTAAGTATCGGGATTGGCAACATGAAGAGTTGTTAGCGTTTTGGCAGGTATTGGAAACAAAAGGATTATTTTCCTTTACCATTATCAATGTAGCCGCTTATTAAAATATTATCTCCGAACGTTTTACGGACTACATTCTTTAACCGCAAAGACTCGCGAATGGAGCCCGCGCCTTTGCCGGAAACGGCGCTAACGGCGGTCTCGCCTCCAATCAGTATCGGCGCGTGAAATGCATATACCTTGTCCACCAATTTTTCGTCCACGAAACTCCCCAACACCTCTCCCCCGCCTTCTACAAAGACGCTGATAATTTCTCTCCGCGCAAGTTCTTTCATGACAAACGGCAAAGAAATGACATCGCCCGGACATACCACCACCGAAATGCCCTTACCCATCAATTCCTTGCGTTTCTTTTTATTGGCACGCCGTGTGGTGAAAATTACAACATTGTTATCGCGCAAGACTTTGCATCCGAGAGGAATTCTTAAGGTACTGTCCAAAATAATGCGGAGTGGATCGGGCACGCTCTTTATCCGCAGGCCCAAATGCGGATCGTCATGGAGAACCGTATTTATCCCGACCAAGATAGCCTGATAATTCCGGCGCAATTTTCGCGCATATTCCCTAGCTTCTTCATTCGTTATCCAACGCGAGTCGCCGGAACGCGCGGCGATTTTGCCGTCCAAGCTTGAAGCGAATTTGATGGCAACGAACGGGCGGCCGTTCTTATGAAAACTGAAAAAACCTTCGTTCAGGGTTTCTGCTTCCGCGGAAAGCGCCCCCACGGACACCTCTATCCCAGCCCGCCGCAACGCCCGAATTCCCCTACCGCACACTTTTGTATTTGGGTCTTGCGAACAACATACGACTCTTGCCACTTTTGCCTTCACAATTTCCGGAACACACGGAGGAGTTCTGCCCCAATGACTGCAAGGCTCCAACGTGACATACAGCGTCGCGCCTTCCGCGCGCTTGCCGGCCATTCGCAAGGCCTCAATTTCTGCGTGCGGCAATCCGGCCTTTCTGTGATACCCGCGGCCGACAATCCTGCCTCGCCTAACGACAACGGCTCCGACCATCGGATTTGGGAAGGTCTTTCCCAGTCCATTTTTGGCAAGGCGCAACGCAAGTTTCAAATACGCGGTATCTTCGGGAGAAATTTTGCCCATATTCTTTCTCATCAGACCGATTTCAATTTGTGCCCAAGTTTCTTTTTCTTCGTTTTTAAGTAGCGATGGTTTTGGGCCGTTGGAGCGGTTTCAAGCGGAATGCGTTTAACAACCTTAACACCATTCGCTTTCAATGCCCTTATTTTTCCCGGGTTATTGGTGAGAAGTAGAATCTCCCGGATGCCGAGATCGCGCAACATATCGGCGGCTATTCTGTACTCGCGAAGGTCGGGAGCGAACCCCAACGCGTGATTCGCTTCTACGGTGTCCAGCCCGCGCGCTTGGTGCGCGTATGCCTTGATCTTATTGCTCAAGCCGATCCCGCGCCCCTCCTGATTCAAATACAAGAGTACGCCGCTTCCTTTCTCTCGTATCATATCCATGCTCGTATGCAGCTGCTCTCCGCAATCGCATGCAAGGGAGCCGAGCGTATCTCCCGTCAAACACTGCGAGTGTATGCGCACGAGCATCGGCGACTCAACTTTCCCGAAAAGAAGCGCCACATGCTCGCGCTTATCAATAGGCGATTGGTACACGATGATGTCAAAAATTCCATGGGCTGTCGGAATCTTTGACGATGCAGTGCGAAGAACGGATGTAGCCTTGCTCATAGTCTTTTTTTCCGCAACGCGCGGGTAACGGCCGCCATCGCAAGAGCTGAGACGGCCGCTTCGGCGCCCCTGTTCCCTTTTTTGCGGGTGGCGCGCTCGTGCGCATCCCGTATATCGTACACGGCGAGCACTTCGTAGATGACGGGAATCTCATATGCGAGCGAGACGCGCATGCATCCCCTGATGCATTCATCCGCCACTTGTTGAAAGTGATACGTCTTCCCCTTGTGGATCGCGCCAAGAGCTATGATCGCGTCAAATTTCTTCTGCTTGGCGAGTAGCTGGGCGGCAAGCGGGATCTCGAGTGAACCCGGAACCCGCACGAGTGTGATGCGGTCCCGCTTCACGCCGTTTCGGATCAGCGTTTCCACGCAATTGCGCTCCAGATTATCGGTAACCGATTTCTGAAAATCGCTTCCTACAATCGCGATACGGTACGGTTTATTTTTCATATGTATTTATTTTTTACGAGGAGGTTCTCGACATACTTTGCAAGAATGTCTACTTCTATATTGACCACTGACTTCGGCTTCAACGTTTTGAACATGGTTGATTTCCATGTGTGAGGAATAACACCGACTGAGAAACTCCCCTGCTTGGCGTCAATGACTGTAAGGGAAACTCCGTTCACCGTTATAGAGCCCTTGGAAACTATGTAGCGGGAAATCCGTTTTGGAACCGAAATGGAAAGTGTGAATTGATTTCCTTCTTTCTTTATTCCTTTCACAATTCCGACCGCGTCAACATGTCCTTGCACGATATGCCCCGAAAGAAACGTCTGCGGGCTTGCCGGGAGTTCAAGATTTACGATACTTTTAGCAGTCAGACTGCTAACATTCATTCGCGTGAACGTTTCTGGCATTACGTCTGCGGAGAAGGAATCTCCGGTCTTCCCTGTAACTGTGAGACACACGCCGTCTACGGCGATGCTCCCGCCTTTTTTAAGCGCGCGCACTACATCACGGCCTGCGCGAACACGAAGTGTCGTTCGCGCTTTTTGAGCTACCGTTCCAGTGTGTGTGATAATCCCGGTGAACATGTTAGAGATTCTTAACGAGTAATAACGAGTTTAGAAGGTCTTACACCCGCCTAAATTTCTTGTAATGCCCGCGTCGTATTTGCAATCATTCGCTTGATCCTGTTTCTTATATTTTATGATGTCCATACAGTTTGTTGAGAAATTTGGGCGGGTTAAGAATTTGTAATTCGCTTCGCTCATAACAACTTCTAAATAAAAAATCCCCTCATTTCTTCGGGGATAGAAACAGTACCATTATAAAAGCGGTACCTTTCCTTCTTTTATCCCGACTTTACGGTCGGTCGCGGGATTAAACCGCAGTCGTGCCCTGATTACAAACCAGAACTCGCGGACTCGTCTATCCGAAGATAGCGTTACCGCCGATTGGGACTTCCTCGCCTCGCTAAGGATTCAGCGGCGGCGGGTCACCCTACCCCGAAGGATGTCTGTATATTAACCGACTCAAGCCTCAAAGCCAAGTGTACGTATGCCCGTTGATTATTTCTTTGGCAGGTATTAGCGACAGCAGGAGAATGTCCACAGGGGAACCCATGTGTGCGGTGCGAGAGCGTACAATGCTGGTATGCGGGAACTCCTGCTCATGATACATCCGACCACCGGCGTATTCGCGATACTCGCCGCGCTGTGGGTCTTCATAGAAGCGCTGAATGCCAGCGCAAGCAATCGCGCGCGGCTTCTGTGGGGAAGCGTTCTGACCGCCGTTCTTATGACAGCCACCCTGATTACGGGAGGCTATTGGTACGTTGTGTACTACGCGGCGGACAAAGCGATTATTCTCAAAAGCGCGTGGCCATTTGCTCACAGTATTATCATGGAAACAAAAGAGCATCTCTTTTTTGCGACGCTCATTCTTTCCGTTCTTTTGCCAATTATCGTCCGCGGTAATGACCTCGTCGCAAATCGCGGAGCACGGATTCTCGTATATGTAACCGCGTCTTTAATCATCCTCTCCTCTCTCGCTTTTGAGGGCGCCGGTGCAGTTATTTCTATGGCCGTTCGTGTAGGCTTGTTGAATTAAAATGTGTTATGAATCCTTCCGAAACATACGTGAGCCAATCTACTGCCGGATATGGCATCGCCGCAGTGGTTGCCATTATCCTCAACACCTTGCTCACGGTGGCAAAAGAATCGTATCCCCCGCTTCTGGCGGCGATGAAATCGCTCGCGCATCACTGGATGGTCCACGGCGTTGTCATCGTCCTTACATTTTTTGTCCTCGGTTACATTCTCTCCAAGCAACCATTCGCCCGCAGAATGAATGGGGTAACACTTGCCTGGTGGCTTACCATTGCCACGGTTCTCGGGGGAGTTGGTCTCGTGGTATTTTTCCTAACGGCTTAACCCCTTCCGCCGCCTATTATAAGCGCGGTAGGTACGTATACCCTCCCGGTACTATGAGCGATGCGGGATTTTTCCCGTCCCACGAAATTTCTCCGCGTACGACCATGTTCGTTATTTTCGGCTGCCATTCGCGTTCGGCCTCATTCACCGCCTTCGCTATTTTCTCGGCAGTCATTCCCTTCTGCAAAGGAACGCGGAATTCAAAAAATGCCGGCCCCCTATCCATTTCCTCCGTCACAAAATGCATTGTAAATCCTGATTCGGTTATTTCACCTGCTTCAAGAGCGACTTTTATGGCTTCATACAAATGCTTTCCATACATGCCCTTTCCACCGAAGCGTCCGCCCAATTGTGAAAGCAGCGCGGGATGAATATTGAATGTTCTCTTTGGATCGAGCCCATCCACCTGCTTAAGCCATCCCGAAAGAGCAATCCACTCCGCCCCGCTCTTATGAACTATCTCTGTGTAAACTTGTAAATCGCCACTCCCAACTACTTGCTTATTCGCGCGAATAAGCAAGTAGTTGGGCGGATTGAAATGAAAGAATGGAATTCCGAGCCGGTTCGCTCGCTCGCGCACTCCCCCATGCTCGTGATTTGAGACAACCGCGGCAATGTCAGCATCCAGAACCCCCGCCCCGCTAGCTTGCACCAAATTCTCAAAGCCCGAACCCCCGCCAGCTTTAGTGCCGGATGCAAAAACGATAACTCGCGGTCTATTCATAAAGTCACTTTCGCATTCTTTCTGTTGTGCCGCAACAGTACTCCCTTTCCCTTGAATCTATAGGCATATTCGCACGAATATGCCTATAGATTGGATTGGTGGAAGAACTGTGTGCATACTCTTATTTATTATGTATTATGCCCAATATATGAGAAGGTTCGGAACCCCTCTAAAATCTTCGGCAATCAAACTCCTGCTCCTCGGCTCCGGCGAACTCGGCAAAGAGGTTGCTATAGAGGCAATGCGGCTCGGTGTTGAGGTTGTCGCGTGCGACAGGTACGAGAACGCCCCCGCGATGCAAATCGCGCACCGGAGCTACACATTCAACATGCGGGACGGGGCGAAAATCCGCGAGGTGGTAGAGAAAGAATCCGCCGGCCGGCGGACCAATTTCTTTATTGTCCCCGAAATTGAGGCCATAGCGACAGACACTCTCGTAGAACTTGAGAAAGAGGGGTGGAGGGTGATACCCAAAGCATCTGCGACGAGATTAACGATGGACAGACAAGGTATCAGGAAGCTCGCTGCGGAGAAACTTAAACTGCCGACTTCCCCATACCGCTTCGCCTCTAGTCTTGAGGAGCTGGAAGCGGGCGCAAGGGCAGTAGGATTCCCCTGCGTCATCAAGCCGACGATGTCTTCCTCCGGACACGGGCAGAGCGTTGCACGAAAACCTGCCGATTTAAAAAAGTGCTGGAAATTTGCGATGGAAGGGACGCGCGCGCATACGGGCAAGGTCATTGTGGAAGGATTTATCAATTTTGATTATGAAATTACATTGCTTACTGTGAGGCACGCTAAAGGTATTTCATACTGCGCTCCTGTCGGGCACATTCAGATAGACGGCGACTATCGCGAAAGCTGGCAACCGCACCCGATGACGAAAACCGCGCTCAAGAAAGCGCAGACAATTGCGAAAACAGTAGTGGGCGAACTATGCGGAAAGACAGGACGAGGTATCTTCGGCGTAGAACTTTTTGTAAAGGGCGACAATGTTTTGTTTTCGGAACTCTCCCCGCGCCCGCACGACACGGGAATGGTAACGATGGTTAGCCAGACGATGAGTGAAATGGAACTTCATGTGCGTGCGATTCTTGACCTTCCCATTTTGGAAATTCCCTGTAAGCCGGGTGCGTCGGTCGCGATACTTGCATGGAAAAGCATGAAAAATCCTGTTTATAACGGCATCGCCGAAGCTCTCAAAATTCCCGGCACGCACGTTCGCATTTTCGGCAAACCGGAGGTCATCGGCCACCGCAGAATGGGCGTAGCCCTAGCAACCGGCAAAACCGTGGCCGAAGCCCGCAAAAAGGCGATGGCAGCGGCAAGAAATATTCGAGTCGTGACAAGCTGACATAGCATCGACCCGTCACTTAACCGATACCAAATTGAACTTGTAGCCTGGATTCATTTCATTCCATTTTTCCACAGCCGTAACGAAATTGTGGTCAGATCCATATACAAGTGGGAAGACTTTTTGTTCTGATGTCTGTGCGTGGAAAGCTATAAGATTCACCGCAATTTCTTCGCGTTCGCGCATTACAGACTTTTCTATGGCTGGAATATCTTTTTGAAGTATTTCAGTTGCCAGACTTTGGCACTCAACGCTTTTTTTGCATGGCTCTTCTCTTGCTATATGTCGTATATCAGCAGATGAATATTGTGAGATGGACGGCAAAATTGCGCTATCTAAAGATTTATAATAGGTATTATTGGGATCAAAAGAAATAAATAATTTCCCCAATAACTTCCCTTTTTCTCTCAATTCACTCGCAAGTTCGTCAGGTCTTCTATTTCCTTCCGAAGTTTCAGCAGGGACAATACGTATACGTCCCTCCACATCAAGTACATCCGCCCCTCCGGCTACCAAGGACTGGGTACTATTGGGCACAGTATAGCTCTTGTTTGAAGGAAATAATCCACTTTCAAGCAATGTGAAAACATCCGAATCTTTCGCATACGTAAGAGGAGAGACTTCCCGAAATCCGATTGACGCAAGCTTATCTCCCGTCACTTTGTTTAACAATGCAACCTGTAGCGGTGCGCTAAATTGCTTGACGATAATTTCATATAGCGATCTGATTTCGGCATAACTCGATGCCTTAGTTATCTTTGTTACTGCTTCCCTATGTTCCTGTGTATCTTCAACGTATTTTTGTGAATAGCCCTCAACAAAGACGTGCTGATTCTGTGTTGTGGTAGCAAGTAGAAATTTAGCTATCTCGCTTTGACTTTTTGAGATCTCTCCGCGAATACCGTAATTAACGCTCTGTGTTGTGCTATGGGTCTGACCTATGTGAATAATCGTGCGGGAAGATTCATTCCCAGAAATATACGGTTTTACACGTCGTCCAATCTTTGACGCTTCCCCAGCAATATCAAAACCGACAACCTTCTGCAGTTTCATCGCGGATGATTCGACCATCGGCAGAGGAGAAACATAATTCTCTACCTTCGGAAGAATTCCGGTCTGGCTTGCTAGAGCAAAAACTGCGACACCAAGGATTTCTCTGTATTTTCCTGGAAGCTTGTCATAACATCTAGGTAGCTCATCTGGCTTGGCAAATACCTTCTCCAATACGTAAATTCCCTCGCCTGCTCGTCTGAATCTTTCCAAAATGTCAGATAATTCGCGCACCACAAGACTCTCTTTGTCATGCTCAGATTCCCTGGAGTTTTTTTCCATTCTCTCACTCATACTATTCCACCGCCTCCACAGATGCGCCGAGTTCCTGCAGACGCTCGTGAAGCCTTTCGTATCCGCGGTTTATCGGATATACGTTGCGAAGTATTGATTCCCCTTCCGCCGCTAACATTCCTATCAAAATAATGGTCGCGGGGCGAAGCGCGGGCGGGGCCTCAATATCTGCGGCATGCAGGGGCGTCGGGCCATCAATGAAGACGCGGTGCGGGTCGGCCAAAAGCATATTGGCGCCGAGCTTTTTCATTTCCATATAATAGATGGCGCGATTTTCATAAACCCAATCGTGGATTAAGGTCCGCCCCTCAGCCTGCGTTGCGACTGGCACAAAGAACGGGAGATTATCAATATTTATACCCGGGTACGGGCGTGGAGCAATTTTCTCGGGCGGTGCAGTAAGCTTGGAGGGAAACATTGTCACGTCGGCCAATACCGTCCGGCCGTTGTCCGCCAAGTATTTGGCGCCATACTCGTACTTCTGACTCATTTGCCCGAGCGTAACAAGTTCCAATTCAAGAAAATCAAAAGGACAGCGCTTGATGGTAATTTCGGAACCGGTAGTTGCCGCAAGCGAAATGAAGAACATGGACTCAATCGGGTCCTCGCTCGGATAGATAACAACATCCCTGTTTATTTCATCCACGCCGTGCACCGTGAGCGTAGAGGTCCCTATTCCTTCAACTTTCACTCCGCACACTTCCAAGAATGTGCAGAGGTCTTGCACCATGTAATTGGCGCTCGCGTATTTAATTATGGTTTTGCCGGGAATTTTTGCCGCCGCCATGAGGACGCTCTCTGTCCCCGTGTCGCTGGATTCATACATCGCCACCTCGCCCGAAGTCTTCTCTTTGGAAGAAACTTTGTACATGCCTTCCGAGCCCTTCAATATCTGGATTCCCAGAGCGCCGAGTGCTTGGATGTGAGGCATCATTGTCCGCCCGCCCAAATTGCATCCGCCCGGAAGAGGCAATTCAAATGTTTCAAAT
>JANLIP010000111.1 GCA_024654165.1 Candidatus Kaiserbacteria bacterium
GGTCACACCATCTGGTGTGAACAGACGGTATCAGTGTGGGTTTGTATTGTCAAAACTATTGCACCGATGCTTTTACAAATCTCTTTTCCATCACGTCCCAATTCAGATTTTTGAAGAATGCGTCAATGTATTTTCCTTTGCCCCCTGCGCCGTAATCAAGAATGAATGCGTGTTCCCACACATCAAGCGCGAGGATTATCGGGAGCGTAACAAAATGCCCCTGATGCTGTTCTCCGGCAAAACCCGCCTGGAATTGTTTCCCGACAGTGTCGTAGTAGAGAATCGCCCAGCCGGGCCCTCGCATACTGCCTATCGCTTTGAAATACTCGATAAAGTGTCCGTGATATTCCTTCTCAAATATTTGAGCGAGAGGGCTACCCGTGGTGAGCTCCGCTGAACCGCCTTCAAATTGTTCAAAGTAGTGTTCATGCAGGCGCATGCCGTCAAATTCAAATGACTTTCGTCGGATAAGTTCGGAAAGCGCGTGTGCATTTTTTTCTGTATCTCCGGCGTACTCAACGAGTTTTGCAGAAATTGCGTTGAAATTCTTCACGTAGCCCTCGTAGAGCCCAATGTGCTGTTTTACAGATTCGTCGGAGATGCCCTCCATGGAGGGAAGATTAAATTTTTTCGCTTCGTAGGTGTACATATGGGGTAGGGATTAGGCAATAGGTTTTAGGCATTAGTAAAGAGGCACGAACACACGGATTGTAGCATCACTTCATGAAGATTAAATGATTCCATAATCCAACCACCATTTCACATAGAACCCCCTGTACCAAACCTATGCGGCCGCATAGGTTTGGTACAGGGAAAATTGCAACCTTTTTGCATTTTGAGATTTGGTGCTTGCACCGTACATTTGAGAAATGCGCCGGAGTGCGAAGATTACTGGGTACGCGCTCCTCGCGCTCCTTGTTCTCACCGCATGCATTTGGTACGCAGTTATTCAGGAATCTAGAAATGGTCTGCTCACGGTTTCATTTCTCAACATCGGCCAGGGGGACTCCATATTTATAGATGCGCCATCCGGCAGGCAAGTGCTCATAGATGGGGGCCCAAGCGGAGCTGTTTTGCGCGAGCTTTCTAAGGTGATGCCGTGGTACGACCGCACGATTGACGTCGTAATTCCAACCCACCCCGATGCCGACCACATCGGCGGACTGGTGGATGTGCTACCGCGTTACAAAATCGGAACAATAGTTCACTCCGACGCGGAAGGGGACACGGCTACGGCGAAAGCTCTGGGGGAGGAACAGGCGCGGGAAGGGGCACAGCAGGTAATTGCACGCCGAGGACAAATAATAAATCTAGGCACTTCGACAGGTTCAGGGTTAACGGCATATTTGGAAATTCTTGCGCCGGACAGAAGCGTCAAGAGGGTGGAAACAAATACCGGGTGCGTAGTCGTACGCCTCGTATACGGAAAAACATCATTCATGCTCTCGTGCGATGCGCCGAAAGAAATTGAAGATTATCTGGTGCGATTGGACGGCGCCGATTTGCATTCCGATGTTTTGAAAGCTGGGCATCACGGCTCCAAAAATTCTTCCTCGGAACTTTTTGTCGGATTCGTTAATCCCGCATACGGAGTTTTCTCGCGCGGGTGCAAAAACAAGTACGGCCACCCTGCGCCGGAAGTCGTGGCGCTTTTTGAGCGTTTTGGAATCCCGACATCCGATACTTGCAAAGACGGCACGGTTACGTTCGTGTCGGATGGCGAAAAGGTTGTAAGAAAATAAAATGGTATTCCTTATATGCTTATCGTGTCTAGCGAGGATTCGAAACGACAGCTTGCTGGCATTTCGTCCGAGTGAAGACGCGATATGGTATCCCATATCGCGCGAATAAGCATATAAGGAAAAGAGAAATTGATTAGCTAGTTTAGCTAAATGAGGCCGGACTTTTTCAAGGTCAGATGCGCGCCTCTTTTCTTCATCGTTTTAAGTCCCTTCGCAGAAACAAAAATCGTCATTCTTTTGCCTAGTTCAGGAATGAAAAGGGTCTTCTTCTGAAGGTTGACGTGGCGTCGGCGCTTGCCCGTCGGGTTGAATTTGGTCGCACGGACACGGTTAGAATACCCTCCGCCAACGAGACTAGTTTTGCCAGTTATTTCACAAGTTCTTCCCATACATTTTTATTATCTTTTATGTGACCTGTTATACCTGCCCCGTAGTGAACCGCAGGTTCTACTTCGGGGTCGCATACGCGTCCCATATGAGTCCGCGCATACTATCGTGTACAAAGCCAAAAGTCAAAAAATCCAATCTTTTGCTATACTCAACACATGGAGTTAATTGACGCAGTATTCTTGGTCGCCATCATAATGTTCTCGGCTGTTATCCATGAGCTCATGCACGGTGTTGCCGCAAATAAATTAGGCGACCCGACGGCACGGCTCTTGGGCCGGCTCACCTTAAATCCGATTGTGCACCTGGATGCCTTTGGCTCTGTGCTCTTGCCAATCGTGCTCGCACTCACTCATTCGCCGGTTCTTTTTGGCTGGGCAAAACCGATTCCTTATAACCCCTTCAATCTACGGCCGGGCCGGTTCAGCGAGGCGATTGTTGCGGGCGCGGGTCCGGCCTCCAATCTTGTTATCGCGTTTTTGGGCGGAGCAGTGATACGCTCGGGCATTCTCCCTGGATACAACGAAATATTCTTTCTTATTATTGCGGTAAACATCATGCTTTGTATTTTTAATCTGATTCCAATCCCGCCACTGGACGGCTCCAAAGTGCTTTCTGCCATTTTACCTAGGGCACTTTCCATGTCATACAATCAGTGGCGCACCAAAATGGAATATAATCCCTTTATAGGCATGGGAATCGTGCTCGTGCTGATTCTTTTCTTGGGCGATGCATTTGGTAATTTAATATATGGAGTCGCTCATCTGATTGCGGGGGTGTGACTTCTATCCTAAACATCGCGGATCTTAAAGCAGGAACTGTATGAACGAGAAAATAAAACAGGGGGAGAAAGTCAACAAAAGCCGTCGGGCTTTTCTGGCGGGCTCTGCAAACGTTGGCATAAATATTGTAGGGGGGTCTTTGCTGGGTTATGGGGCGCTGAATTCCGCCGTACAAGGTTTGAATAAGAATAATGAAAGACCAAGAATCTTGCCAATGGTTCCAACAAGAGAGGGCATGAAGAAATACAGTAAAGTGAATGCGATTACCAATAAAGATCAGCATGTCTGGATTAGGAATGATGCCAAGAGGTTTTTGGACGAACACACAGATGTTGGTTTTGACCGGAATATTGGACTCCTTACTGTTACGGACGAAATAAATAATAGGGTATTTATGGTTGATGCTTCAGAGCTAGTCCATGTGAAAGAGGTGCGTGTTATCGGCAGTAGCAACGGAAGGGTAATTGGCGTCTACTATCTGAAAGACAATGAGGGCAAGAGTGGCAGAAGTGTCCAGGTATTTCAGGACATAGAAGGAAAACTCGGTGTTGAGGAATATAAGTTTCCATAAAGTTGCGCTACGGCGCGATATATAGTACATTTCCCCTGCGCGCAATGCGCGCGTTTCATTTCAATGTCAACAATAAATCAGCTCGCGCGCAAGGGGCGCAAACAAAAGACGTGGCGCACAAAGACCATCGCCCTTTCCCGCGGTTTTAATACCGTGCAAAACCGTCCTAGCTACTTCCCGGCGCCTTTCAAGAGGGGAGTTTGCACGCGCGTAACTACAAAGACCCCGCGCAAGCCGAACTCCGCCATTAGAAAAATTGCCCGCGTTCGCCTTACTAATGGCATGGAAATCACAGCTTACATTCCCGGCGAAGGCCACACCTTGCAGGAACACTCTGTCGTTCTTGTGCGCGGTGGCCGCGTGAAGGACATCGGCGTGCGATACACAATAGTGCGAGGCAAGCTTGATGCGACAGGGGTGGATGTGCGCCGTCGAGGCCGTTCTCGTTATGGAGCAAAGCGTCCTAAGGCAACGAAGAATTAGCTTCTAGATACTAGCTTCTAGCTTTTAGGAAAATACAAAATATTATGCGCAGACCGGTAAAAAATAGAAATATTCCAGAACCAGATCCGACATACGGCTCTTTGAAGGTTGCAAAGCTCATCAACTGCGTAATGGAATGCGGGAAGAAAGATACTGCGCGGAAGATTGTTTACAAGGTGATGGAAGAATTGAAGAAAGATGGCGACCCAGTCGCGATTCTAGAAGATGCGCTTGAGAAAGCAGGCCCGACAGTGGAAGTGCGCTCCCGCCGAGTAGGAGGAGCCAACTATCAGGTCCCTCGCGAAGTGCGCCCCGAGCGCCGTCTATCTCTCGGCATGCGCTGGATTGTAGGAGCGGCTGAAGGGACAAAAGGAAAGCCGATGGCAGAAACTCTTCTTGCAGAAATCCGCGCCGCACACAAAGGCGAAGGCGCCGCTGTCACAAAGAAAGAAACAACTCACAGAATGGCAGAGGCCAACAAGGCATTCGCGCACTTCACTTGGTAATTCTCTGATATGGCACGCGATTACCCCTTGGAGAAGGTAAGGAACTTCGGCATTATCGCGCACATTGATGCGGGGAAGACGACCACGTCCGAGCGCATCCTTTTCTATACCGGCATGTCGCACAAAATCGGCGAGGTGCACGAGGGCAATACCGTCACAGATTGGATGGAACAAGAACGCGAGCGCGGAATCACCATCACCGCCGCCGCCATCACTTGTTTTTGGAACCCTTCCTACATGGGCACCGACACTTCTTATAAGCACCGCTTCAATATTATTGACACCCCCGGCCACATTGACTTCACATCCGAAGTGAAGCGCTCAATGCGCGTCTTGGACGGCGCGGTTGTCGTCTTTGACGGCGTCGCAGGAGTGGAACCGCAATCAGAAACCAACTGGCGCTACGCCGAAGAAGCGAATGTTCCGCGCATTTGTTACATCAACAAGCTAGACCGCACGGGCGCATCTTTTGATAAATCATACGCGAGCATTTTGGAGCGCCTTTCCACAAAGGCGGTGCGCATGCAGATTCCAATCGGGCTTGAAGACAAATTTGAAGGCGTCGTGGATTTGCTCGCGATGAAGTCATACCACTTTGAAGGCGAGATGGGCGCTAATGTCGTAGCGGGGGAGGTGCCTGCGAATTTGAAAGAGGAAGCAGAGAAATATCGCCACGAGCTTGTAGAGAGAATCGTTGAGAATGATGATGCGCTCATGAGCGAGTACTTGGAAGGGAAGGAAATCTCACTAGAAATTCTGAAGAAGACTCTGCGCAAAGCGGTTGTGGAGAACAAAATCTTCCCGGTTTACGTCGGCTCATCTCTCAAGAACAAAGGAGTCCAGCTCGTTCTTGACGGCGTCGTTGATTACCTGCCGAGCCCGCTGGATTTGCCTCCTGCGAAAGGGCACAACCCCGACACAATGGAGCCGGAAACAAGAGTTTCCGATGATACGGCGCCTTTTGCCGCGCTCGTTTTCAAACTGCAAGTAGACCCGTTCGTGGGCGCGCTCTCGTTCTTCCGCGTGTACTCCGGCGTCATTAAAGCGGGCGATTTTATATACAACGCGACCACGCGCAAGAAAGAACGCCTCG
>JANLIP010000118.1 GCA_024654165.1 Candidatus Kaiserbacteria bacterium
GTTTCTTGATGTCAGAGCGCACGTCGGGTCGGCTTTTTGCATCGTCGAGCGGACTTCGTCGGCGCGTTCCTTACTCCCGAGCAGTGACTTTATCTCTACTTCGTACGAGTGCATCAGGGCATTATATCCGTTATAGTGAAGATATGAAAAAACCCATTATCACCGCGGTCGTCGCCATCGGGAAAAACCGCGAGCTTGGCAAGAATGATAAACTCCTTTGGCATATTCCCGATGACCTACATCGCTTTAAGCGGTTGACCCTTGGGCACCCGATGATTATGGGGAGAAAGACCTTTGAATCTATTGTGGGCTACATCGGCGGGCCATTGCCGGGGCGCACTAATATTGTCGTAACTAGGCAACCTAATTATATCGACCTCGTAGGTCGATATGGGGAACAAGTGATAATTGTGCGCTCCGTTGAGGAGGGGATTGAAAAGGCAAAGACGTTGGACTCGGCCGAAATTCACATTGGAGGAGGCGCGGAGATTTACAAGCTTGCGCTACCATATATAGACAAGCTGTACCTGACTCTGATTGACGATGAAAAACCGGCCGACACTTTTTTCCCGTCTTACGAACACGTGTTCACAAAAAAGATCTTTGAAGAGTCGCACGAGTGGAAGGGTTTGAAATACAAGTGGGTAGATTTGGAACGCTAGGCATTACACCAGTATTAAACCACATCTCATCTGATTTGGCACTGAACTAACTACTTTCTTATACGCGCGAATAAGAAAGTAGTTAGAGTGGTAAGGGCAAGGAATAGGGAGTAGGGAAGAGGAGAAGAATCAGACTCCTTAGATTCAAATGCTAGAGCATTCCAAGGAGGTGGGAAATGTGACCTGGTACATTGGGCGCAATCCGATAATACACATTCAGGCTTCTTTGTTCCTTTTCAACCAAGCCCGTTCGTTCAAGCATGTTTAAGTGTTTTGAAGTGGAAGTAAGCGAAAGCCTGATTGAATCCGAAATATCGCTTACGTTTGCTTCTTTGCGCTTGCGCAGCAGATTGAGAATGGTCAGTCTGCGCCGATTAGCAAGAACCTTTAGCTGTCGCTCCAGTTCAACCTCTTTCATACGTTTATATATCTGGCCATTATATATCAAAATCGTACCATTACTTTCTTATTCGCGCGAATAAGAAAGTATGGACATTCGGATAATTCTTCCGAGCAATACTCCGGTTTGCTCCGCGGATATAAAAACGATACTATGCAGTGAATGGCGGAGCGTATCACGGTAAAATCTACGATTCCGGATGCTCGCGCAAAGAGCTATCTCAAGACACTGAAATCAATATTTCCCCCGCTCCGTCTCGCGGCTGTAGCGGTTACCAATGCGTATACAATTGACGCACAGATTTCCAAGAAAGAATGCGAACCCGTGGCAGAGCGGCTCACGAATCCGCTTGTTGAAGAATATTCCGTCACGCGCGTGCTTGCGCCTGAATCACACGCATATGCGATAGAAATCGGGTATTTGCCGGGCGTTACGGACAATGTTGGGAATACGGCACGGGAAACCATAGAAGATTGCTTAGGCCGGAGATTTGCGGAAGACGAGAAGGTGTACTCCTCGCTGTTTTTATTTTTGAGCGGGAACATATCTGCAAGCGAGGCAGAGGCAATGGCGCGCGAATTGCATAATCCGCTGATTGAGCGGGCAAGCGTTTATCCTGCAGGCGCAGATTTTCCCATTATCATTCCCAAAGTCCACTTACAACATTCCAACATTCTGCAGAATGTTGGAATGTTTGTAACTGAAATTGATCTGGATGTAGGTGATGAGGAACTGCAAAAAATCAGCAGGGAAGGAATTGAGAATGCGGACAAAAGTAGGCGCGGGCCACTCGCTCTTTCGCTTGGCGCGATGCAGGTAATCAAGGCACGCTTCGCAGAACTCCGCAGAAATCCTACCGACGTTGAATTGGAATCCTTAGCACAAACGTGGTCGGAACATTGCAAGCACACGATTTTTGCAGATCCGCTTGACGAAGTGAAAGAGGGAATTTACCGCCGGTATATAAAGGGCGCTACGCAGAGAATAAGGCAAAAGGCCGGCAAAAGAGATTTTTGCGTTTCTGTGTTTACGGATAATTCCGGCGCAATTGCTTTTGATGATGAGTATCTCGTTACGTACAAGGTGGAGACGCACAATTCTCCTTCGGCTCTTGATCCATTTGGCGGTTCTGTGACGGCAATCGTTGGCGTGAATCGCGACACGCTCGGATTCGGGCTCGGCGCGAAGCCGATTGCAAATATTTACGGATTTTGCGTTGCTCCGCCAGCCGGCGGACCCAATGACCAAACTCTGCTGTATCGTGATTCGGCAAAAAAACAAGAGCTTTTGCCGGCGCGGAGGATTCTGGAAGGCGTCGTCCACGGCATTAATGCGGGCGGAAACCAAAGCGGGATTCCTACACCCTTGGGATTTGTGGCGGTGGATCCAAGTTACCGCGGGAAGCCTCTGGTGTACGGAGGAACGGTAGGTTTAATACCCCGCCTTCGCCGAGGCTCCGGCAGGGCGAAGCCCGTAAAATTGTACGAAAAGAAAGCTCATGCGGGAGATTACATCGTCATGATTGGCGGACGCGTGGGGGCGGATGGAATACACGGTGCGACGTTCTCATCGGAATCGCTATCAGGCGGTTCGCCCGCGACTGCCGTGCAAATTGGCGACCCCATCACTCAAAAGAAACTTTCTGATGCTCT
>JANLIP010000008.1 GCA_024654165.1 Candidatus Kaiserbacteria bacterium
TGTTGTTCTTGTTATCTTCGGAGTTACCCAGAATCCCAAATATCGCCCGAAGAAAAGCCTGATCTGCGCATCCAATCCCGGGATTGAGGTAAATATTACCATCGTTGCAGGAACAAGCGCCCATTGCAGAATCAGCTGGAGGCTCCGCCATTTGCCGTATTCGCTCGGGCGCTCGGGAACAAGCTGCATGCCGATTGCCGCGCACACGACGAGTCCGAAAAGAGACGCGGTGAGAAATACTTTTGCAACAAGCGGAAGATTGTACGAAAGCACTGTGGTGTTGAATCCCCGCCCGCCCACAAGAAGCGGAAGCCAGCCTACCGCAAAAAGAACCAGCGGATGCGCGACTAGCGACCAGAACCCTTCTATCTGCACAAATCCGGCCCGAAATTTCTTCTTGAATGGAATTCGCGGATTTTTCATAAATGTAAAAAGTATGTACGCAATATTTTCTGCGCCATAAGTCCACCTGCGATGCTGTTTATAAATGTTTTTTGCCGTACCGAAAAACGTCGGCGCAACATTCGCATCCATTGATACGGGATACGCCATTGAGATTACTTCGTAGTTCCCGTCGTATCGCGCAAGAAGATTCCAAAAAATGCGCGAGTCTTCCGAAACGACGTTCTTTTGCCAATATCCCGCTTCATACAACTGCTGAAATGGAACTGCGTGAGAAGAAAATGTCGCGAGCTTTTCCGGCCGTTCCTGCTGTATCATCTGCCAGAATGAGCTTGAATATGCCATCACGCGCGAGAGCATCGGAGCAGACCAAATGTTGTTGTTATACAAAGGGACGGGCTGGAAAGACGAACGAGAAGGATTCTCTGCCGTAAGAAAATACCACGTTAGGCATGCGAAATATTGCGGGTATACGATTGTGTCTATATCAAGCGCTGAAACAAGAACGCGGTCATAGGACAATTTGCGGGGATCAAGAATGCGAACGCGGGCTTCTTCTGCGGCAAATGAAATATTGGATCCTTTGCCGACAATTTCTCCCGGAGTATCTGCGGGGTGCACTGCTACCTGGAAATCTAAGAACTCCTTGCCAAATTCTTCCTTAACGCGCAAGGCAATTTCCTTTTGTCTTATTCCTCCGCGCTCTTCTACAGAAAGAACGACGCATATTGTCTTGGGGTCCCAAGATGCGCGAATGAGCCCGCGCACGCTTTCCGCAACCACCTCGTATGCTTCGTTGTAGAAAGGGTAAATAACCAGGTGCACGACATCTTCGTACTTGAGGTCCGCAAGGCGGGCATTCCAATCTAGCGCCATATTATGGCGCATGCGTTTGAAGTTGTAGCGCAAATGAATAGAGAGATAGATGGTGCGAAAGAGCCAATACATTGAGAAAATAATCGTGAGATACGCAGCTAAATCCGGTCTTGAAAAAGACAGCACTACAAATAGAGCAAGGGTTCCCACAGACAGAAACCCGGGCAACATCTCAAACAGCCTATAAATCAGCCTGTCTCTCCCCTCCAAATCGCTTGCACGGCCGACGTGTAAATACCAATAAGTGCTGTTCTTTTGCATACGAACTTTGAGCCGCCACCTCGGAAGCTGGGAAACCCACGGTTTTCCCATTCCTTCCTCCACGGGAAACTCCCGTTTCCCGACCCCTTCCCTGTCCGGGAGGCGGCTTCTTAAGAAGTCGGGAGCCGCCTCCCGGACTCGAACCGGGGACCTTCACTTTACAAAAGTGTTGCTCTACCAACTGAGCTAAGGCGGCACGTAGAGACACTATAAACTCTCACCGCCCTTCTGGCCATTGTCTGCAGTATTCCCGCCATTGCTTGGGGTAAGAGGATGCTCGCCGACCTGCTTTAAGAATTCCGAGCGCGTCTCCCTTTTCTCAAAGTGATGCTTGTGGGAAACCAGATCAGCAAGCTGGTGCGATTTGCTCTCCATTGCTCGCGCAAGCCGTGCCGCTCCAAGCGCGCCCGCATGCACCGCCTTTTTCGCCATTACGAGAGCTTGCGGGGGGAGTTTTGATAACTCTGCTCGGCGCATATGGACAAGCACCTTTAATTTCGCGGCGTTTTTATCGGCTATCGCGCGCACGTTAGAGTAAAGAACTCTGCTGTGCGTTCTCTCCCAATGCTTCACTGCAAACAATCCTATTATGCCTACGAGAGAAATAAAAAAGACGACTGTTAAAAAGATGAGCATGTTAGTTTTTCTTAACGAGTATAAACGAGTTTAGAAACAACTTACACCCGACACACGGTTCGTTAAGAGTGTTTCCTGCTCGTGTTGATTCTGCTGACAACATACGGTGAGCCGTGTGGCGGGTTAAGAATTTGTAATTCCCCGTCACACGGTTCGTAAGCTGCGTCTCGCAGAAAC
>JANLIP010000014.1 GCA_024654165.1 Candidatus Kaiserbacteria bacterium
CCTCGGAAAGAATCGTGCCGATTGATGGAGTCGCGAAGTTTTGGAATTCATCAATGTAGAGATAGAAAACCGGCAAATCGCCTTTTGTATCCACGCGCGAGAATGCCGCCTGCAAGAATTTGGAGACAATCACGAGCCCCAGAAGAGCGGTGTTCCTATCGCCCAATCGCCCCTTGGAAAGATTCGCAAGGAAAATCTTTTTCTTGTCCATAATTTCACGGAAATCAAAGGCCGATTTCTCTTGAGCGACGATTGGGCGGATGATGTCGTTCGTAAGAAAGACGTCAAACTTGCTCGTGATGTACGGGGCGACGTTCTCAAGCGAAGGGTCTCCCTGCGCGGCCTCTGCAATTTTGCGCCAGAATTGCACGATAATAGGATTTTTGCATCGCGCGAGCTTCAGTTCCCTGAATTCTCTATCCGCAAAAACGCGCGGAATTTCCACGAAAGTACTCCCAGATTCAGGGTCTTCCACCACAAGCTGAACAGCGTTGCGGTAGTACTGCTCAAACATCGGGCCGAAGGCCTCCGGCACATCGGCATAAAGCTTGCGGAAAATCCCGTACACTTCATCTACCACGAATGTCTTCATTTCTGGCTTAGAATGGTCATATTCCAGCATGTTGAGGCCCATCGGGCGCGCTGTGTACGCAGGGTCAAAATAAATAACATCGCCCATTCTCTCCGGAGGAATTGAGGCGAGAATGTCTTCCATGTCATTCCCGTGCGGGTCAATAAAGGCAACTCCTTCCCCGTTCTTGATGTCCTGAATAATCATGTTTTTTATGAGACCGGTTTTTCCTGTACCAGTTTGCCCGATTACATAGCAGTGCCGGAGTCGGTCTGCAGGAGAAAAATGCACTGTCGTTTCCGTCGCGCCGTATCTGTTGATGCCGATGGTGATTCCATCGGAGGAAACTTCCACGGGCGCTGGCGTCTGCTTGGCAAATGCCCTCTTTAATTCGCGCGATGTGGTAACCCGCTCGGCGGTGAAGTGGAAAATGGTCGTTAGTTCCGCCAAACTCAAAGGAATCGCAACGGAAGAATCAAAGGTGCGGAAAATGAAATCTTGCAGAAAACTCTTCAAGCTCCACCCGCCGATTTCTTTGAAAACAAGACGGTTGCCTCTCGGATCGTCATACTGATTAAATGGCGCTACCAAATTCTCCAGCATGTCTCTTGCGCGCTTTTTGTCCGGTGCGGAAGTGGCCAGGCGGATAACAACTGGGGTTATCCTGCTTTTCACTTTGCGCCAGATTTCTTCTGTGGCTACCTGATCAGATGCTCGGCGGAATTCCCTATCGTATTCCTGCACAATCTTTTGAGGGGTAAAGATTACCCTGCCAAGCTCATGCACAACATCGCCGAGAACCGTTTCCGGTGTTCTTAATGCCTTCCTGATGGGCTTTCCCCTCTCTATCGCGCGCAGAATCTTCTTGTAATACTTGTTGTATCTGTCGCCTTCGGAGCCCACGACTATCTGGAGCGCCGCGCCCTCGCCGTGCTTTGCAATTTTCGCGAAAGCTGCGAGTAGAATGTTGAGCGGGTCGTGTTCAAACATTTCATAAGTCTTTAGCGGGTAGGCTGGGTGATCGGCGAGGCGGGCGACAGCGGCTGCGCTTTCTCCTTCATAATTAAAAATATTGTAGTCGCCTCGGCACTCGGAAATGCGCGCGTTTGGAAACACCGATGAAATAAGGCGCTCTGCAAGGGTCTGTTTTACGCGCGGGACAGCCAGGTAAAGAGTCGCCGATTCGGTACCGCCGGCCACTGCCATTTCAAGCGAGAATCCTTCGTGCGGAGCGATGAGCGGAAGGAGTCCGGCGTAAAGCTGTTCCGAAGACGAAAGTATTTGCTCAAGCTTCTGCTGGCCCTGCTCTTTTTCCTTCCCTCCGTATGCCTGCGGTTGGATTTCAAAAAGCACCATGTGGAGCGCGCGATTTACCTTTTCCGGAGGAGCAAAACCCTTCTCGGGCAAACCTTCGGCAATGTAGCGCACAAGCATTCTGTGAAAATCGTCTTCCAAGTGGTCATTCTTCAGTCTCGCACAAACGGAAAGCGCATTTCTTATTCCGCGCTTCGCGACGATTTCCAAAAGCCCGTCCATCTGCGCGTCGTCCTTTTCCGGTTCAAGATTTAGAACATGGCGCATCGTCTCGTGCTCGGGCATGACGACGGCCTCATGAATAATAGAGGCCGTAGGAATGGACGCATATTCTGCAATCTCGCGCTTCGCTATGCGGTCGCTTTCAAGTCTGTTTCTCGGAGTATCAAGCTCGCGCTCTTTATCACTCACGCGCTGGCGCAGATATGCGAGCTCCTCCTGCGGGGATTTGAATTTCTCTTGCGGCGCCAAGTGCGGGCGCTCGCCCGCCATGGGCCTCGTCATCGTCGGGGGCATATGAATAGTATAGCGTATTTTGTATACAGTATGCCGTATTAATAGAAGATCCGCCCGAGGACGTGAGTAAATTATATTTACTCGGGCGTCTCTTCGGGCGGATTATCGCCATTACTTTCGTGTCGCTTTTTTGCGCGACTTTTTACGGGCAAGTACGCGCTCTGCTACCTCCTGGGCGAGGTCGTATTCACGCTGCGCCATATACCATCCGCCGACGCATCCTTCCCTGAATTCGTAAGCGAACCACTTTGTCTCGCAGTACGCAAGTTTGCCTAGCTTCCAGACGATACGTGCGAGTAGGACGAGCAGTTCCGTAAGGTTTTTCATATTGCCTCCACCGCCAGTGTCAACGT
>JANLIP010000024.1 GCA_024654165.1 Candidatus Kaiserbacteria bacterium
CCCTCGCGATACTGACTGATGAACTCGTGGCAGTGCGCCTGCCTCGCCGCCTCAATAACTTCTTCATCTGTCGCCCCTTGTCTGCCGTAACGGATGTTGTCCATAAGAGAACGATGAAAGAGCATCGGCTCCTGCGGGACAAACGCAATCGACTTACGTAAGCTCTCTTGCGTCACTTGCGAAATGTTCTGTCCATCAATAGCTATCTCCCCACTCGTCACATCATATAGACGCAGGAGAAGTTTCGCGATTGTCGTCTTCCCCGCCCCCGAGGAGCCAATAAGAGCCACTTTTTCATGCGGTTGTACGACAAGACCAAAGTTTTTAAGGACTTCGTGGCTGTCGTGATATTCAAAGCCTACATTTTCAAAAACGATTGCACCGTCTGTAACCTTCATTTCTTTCGCTCCATTCACATCCTGTATTCCATGAGGCAATTCCATAATATCCAGCATCTCTGTCGCATCGGCGAAGGCGTCCGACAGTTGCCGCATGTTACGACCTATACCCCAGATTTGATTAAACAGGCCGAGAATGTATATTTGAATTAGTACAAAATCTCCAATTGTTACAAGCCCGCGTTGCCAAAGAAATACTGCACCGGCGAGAAGCGCGACTTCAATAATAATAGCCAGAATTTCTTGGATTGTGTCCACCCAATTATTGGCGTCCCATGACCGTCTTGTAGCCTCATACCATTTCCTAACGCCAGAACTGAAAATGTTCATCTCATGAGCAACGGATGCAAAAGTCGTTATCGTAGAATGATTCAGCACAGCGTCAGAGAGTATGCCTGTAATCAAGCTGTCCTTTTCAACTCGTTTTGTCCGAATCGGCTGAAGCCATGCGACTGTTTTGTACTGAATATATACGAAAATTACTGTCCAGATCAACAGACCCACACCAAGATACGCGCTTTTCTGCCACAGGACCGCGACAACTCCGCCGGTAAATAATACAGCCGGGAGAAAATTGAAAGCTAAGTTATCAAACACCTGTTCAAACGAACGCGCATAGCGCGTCACTCGGCGCGTCAAGGTGCCGGTGAAATTTGAAATGAAGAATTCGTGCGAGTGTCTTAATAGGTCGCCCAATGCATTGTTATAAAGGTCAGACATAACACGTGCTTCTATCCGAGTAGTTGCCAGCTGTCTAATTCGCTGCCCAAACCAACTAATAACGTTCACTCCCGCAAATAAAGACAGGGTTAGTAAGAGCGCCGTCACAATGCCCTCCTGCGTTGGACCTCCCGAAAGTTCGTTAATAAATTGGCGCAGATAGAGTGGCGCTATAACATTTGCTGTTTGCACGACGATAACACCTGCAACGACCGTAGCCAACAGCAGAGGATATACTCTGGTTGCCGAACTGTATGCGCGTAACACTGCGCCAATCCGCGCGGGTTTTTTCTTCTCCGGATACATATAAACCTATCTTATCACTTCCGTATTTATTGGGCACAAAAAACGAAGCCCGCGCAACGCGGGCTTTAACTTGTATTGTAGGGACTAGGGTTTGGCAAGCTTCTTGACTTCGACTTTGTTATTGAGTCGCTTGAGAAGTTCATCATAAAGGCAGTCCCTTCTTTGTGTTGAAGACTTCGCCCTCTCGGAAGCTCCCTCTGAGTCACTATTGAGGTTGTGGTGTGTCACTATGACCGCAGTCTTGAGCAAATCAAGTAGATCTTCCGAATCCAATTCGTGGACCTCTTTGCCATTAAATTTCATAATAGCCTTTCAAAAAGAACTTGTTGAAAGTGCAAATCTAACATTATCGGCAGCTATCGTCAAACAATAAAGCAATTCTACGCGAGGCCGGGGAAGAAGTCGGTTTTGATACTGAAGCGCGAGACGCCGAGACTCAGTAATATATTTTTCATTGCAGTGACAAATCCGGGCGGGCCGGAAATATAAAAAATACGTTCTGAATAGTCCGGAACTTCGCTTTTTATAAACTCCGCATCTATTGCACCGATGCGATAAATAGCGCGCCAGCCGTTGCGGCTGGCGCTGTCAAACACACCTCTATATGCCGCTTCGTCTTCTTTTTTGCTTGCATATAGCAAGATCGCGTCGCGATTCTCCTCCGATGCGATACAATGCCTAGCCATGCTCGCGAAAGGCGTGACGCCGATGCCTCCGGCGATAAATGCTAACTTTTTTCTTGTATCTTTCGGCATGACGAAGTCGCCGGCGAGCGAAGACGCAGAAATGATTCCGCCGACAGAGAGTCCTGCGAGCGTGTGCTTAAAG
>JANLIP010000063.1 GCA_024654165.1 Candidatus Kaiserbacteria bacterium
ATAGAACCTCTAACTTCTGAAACTATTGCTATGCCATTTCGTGTGTACAGGCATACAGTGCGTGGAAATATATCAGATTGAAGGCATAGGTCAACCCGCGACCACTTCGTCTCCTCTCTCTTTTGCATCTAAGACCTTAAGGATTTCGCCGATGCGCCCCGCCATAATTCCCTCAAGATTAGACCAGGATTCTTTTATGCGGTGATCGGTTACTCTGTCCTGCGGGAAATTGTATGTGCGTATTTTTTCTGAACGGTCTCCAGTGCCCACTTGAGCTTTTCTCTCCGCAGAACGCGCACGCGCCTCTGCCTCATCTTGCGCCTGCTGAAGCCGGCTTGTCAAAAGCGTAAGCGCCTTCTCCCTGTTTTGCGCCTGCGAGCGCTCCGATGTGCATTTCACGTCAATGCCTGTCGGTTTGTGAATTATCCGCACTGCTGTCTCCACCTTATTGACATTTTGCCCGCCGGCGCCTCCGGAGCGCGATGTCTCCATTTCCAAATCTGAAGGATTAATTTGGATTTTCGTTCTTTTGTAGATTGGAAGAATAGCGACAGAGGCCGTAGAAGTGTGAATTCTCCCCGCCTTTTCCGTCGCCGGCACGCGCTGGACGCGGTGCACGCCCGTCTCAAACCGCAGTTCGCGGTAGCAGTTTTCTCCCTTGATTTCAAACTGCGCTTCTTTGTAACCGCCCAAAGACGCAGCCGATTCAGAAAGCGCCCGCCATTTCCAATTCTTGCTTTCGGCATACCGCAAATACATTCGTGCGAGCTCTTCTGAAAATAACGATGCCTCGTCGCCGCCCACGCCCGCGCGAACTTCTAGTACGACCTCGTTCGGCCATTCGCGTTCGCTGTCTGTTCCTACTATCTTTTCAATTTCTCCCATGAGGCGCTCTTTCTGTTCCCCAATTTCGGCGAGTTCTTTCTCGCCGAGCTCATGCATGCTCGGGTCCACTTCCACCAGTTCTTCCGCATCTTTTTCTGCCTGCGTGAGGCGCTTCCATTCCGTTACCAAATAGGAAACCCGCCTGTCATCGGCGTAGTCGTTTGGGTTGATGTGTTTTTCTTCGGTCATGTTAGATTTTTTTATCGAGTATTAACGAGATTAGAAAATCTTACACCCGCCCAAATTTTTGAGCACATGTCCGCTCAGCAACGAGTAACATTCCTGGCATACTCTATTCAGTTTGCGTATATGCATAGAATGGTCAAAAATTTAGGCGGGTTAAGAATATGTAATTCGCTTTGCTCATAACATCTTCTAAAGTATAACGCAACGCGTCCCGCCTATGGCGGGACGCGTTAAAACAATACGCCTACTTAGCTGTCTTTTTTGTCTTGGCGGAAGCGGCGCGAGTTTTGAATTTCTCCACTCGTCCTGCGGTATCAATAGTCTTGGACTGGCCGGTATAAAAAGGGTGAGAGGCGCTGGAGATTTCCACGTTAAAAACTGGGTATTCCTTGCCGTCCGTCCACTTTGCGGTCTTGGTAGTCTTCACTGTTGAACCAATCAAAAAATCCTTCCCTGACGTGCCGTCCGAGAAAATCACCTGCCTGTATTCCTTCGGGTGAATATCCTTTTTCATGTCGCGGAACAATATCATAATCTATCGCGAATCACAATATCATGAGGCTTCTTTCTAACCGGCCCCCAAAAGGGTGATATGAGAGTCGCGGGGCATTTTAGGC
>JANLIP010000070.1 GCA_024654165.1 Candidatus Kaiserbacteria bacterium
ACAGAATCATAGACGATTCCCCCGCTCGTTTGCGTATACGCATCTTTGCCAGAAATAAAGACCGAGCGCAGAGTAAGGGCAAAGGTGCAGTCTCCGTTAAACCCGAAATGCCCTACCCCTCCGCCGTAAGGCCCCCGCGCCTCTTTTTCATTTGCGTCTATTATCTTTATGGTCTCAATTTTAGGAGTTCCGCATACTGTTCCCATCGGAAATTGGCTCGCAAGGCCGGAAAACATGTCCTCCTCGGGGCGAATGGTGCCGACGACCTCGCTGGAAATATGCTGAACATGGCTGAATTTCTTCACCGTCATTAAATCGCGGATTTTTACCGTACCGAATTTCGCCACCTTTCCAATATCATTTCTGTGCAAATCTACGAGCATATTGTGCTCCGCCCGCTCCTTTTCATCGTTCACGAGAGTGCGCGCTAGCATTAAATCCTCTTTCGGATTTGCGCCCCTTGCAATTGTTCCCGCAAGCGGGCGCGTCGTCATTTCCCCATCGCGCAAAGAAAACAAAAGCTCCGGGCTTGCCCCGATTACTTTTTTCATCCCAAACTTGAGATAATACATAAACGGCGACGGGTTAATCTCCCGCAATCGCTTATAGATTTCCAAAGTATCGCCCTCTATCTTGTATTTTGTTTTGAAACCAACTTCGCATTGGAATGTCTTTCCTTCCCTGATTTTCTCCTTTACATCCTCAACAATTCTCGCGTGCTCTTTTTCTGCCAATCCCTCATCAATGCACCGCGCGCTAAACGGCTTATCTGTGATTTCAGAATCCATTACTTCTTTCAAAATATCCCTTCTGTCTTTTCCGTAAAAGAAATATGTGAGCTCATCCGTGAGCTTGTCCAAAATGACACCGTCTGTGTACGCACCGAAAAGAAACTGCTCAAACTCTTTGTGGGTTTTCACCTTTAAAGAGGGTTCCATATAATTGAGCGCCTCGTAGCTTAAATAGCCGACCAACCCGCCGTCGTAATTCCTGCCAATCGTAGCGGGCGGCATGATATCTCGCAGAGCGTAATACGGATTGGCAACCTTGTATTCTTTGCCATCAATCGTGAGTACGTTGCCCCGCGCGCCGATGATGCGCGGTGGATCAAACCCGATTATTGAGTAGCGGGAAAATTTGCCGTCTTCGCCCAATGATTCAAAAATAAAACACGTATCAAATCTGCGCTCAATTTTCTTGAACAAACCAAAGAAATCAACGCCTTCCGCAATTTTAACGTAAGTTGGTTTTTGCAATATTTTGATTTTAGGAATTGTTTTCATATACAAAAATCGCCCTAACTGCACAAGTATACCTTGTGCGGTAAGGGCGATTTTCATGTCGCGGTACCACCTCACTTCATCCCGAAACTATTCTACCGGTTGCGGAATCTCTTTATCCTATTACGGAGGAATCCGGATTTCCACTAGTGCAGAAATCACCTTGCCTTTATAGGCGATTCAGGCCCAACCCCGCACAAAATGCGGGACCTGAATCAAAGGATTTAGCTAGGGTAAAGTATAGCAGTATTGGCCAATTTGTCAAGGAGCTAGTTCCCTGCGATAATGCCGAAATGGAAAAAAGAGATGAACTGCAGGAATTGCGCACGGAAATAGACATTATAGACAGGAATATAATCACTTCCCTTGCCGAACGCATGGAACTCGTGGAGGAAATAGGACGCTACAAAAAAGCTCATAACATGGAAGCTTTGGATGAGGATAGGCGCGACGCGCTTCTTAAGGCTTGGATAGAAACCGGGCGGGCGCTATCGCTCCCCGAGGATTTGCTTCACGAAATCTTTGAAGCCATTCACCGGCACTCGCTTTCTATCGAGAAGAAGCAACAATAAAAGTCGTGTAATTGGTTTTTAGGTCCTGGATTGATTCGCCAAGGATTTCCAGCTTGTAGAGTTTGGCCGCCGTTGCGGATGCGATGACTGCGGTAGTTCCTGGCAATTTCCCCGTCGCCAAATCCTCGGCGGCTCTCGCCGTGTCTTCGTATTCCTCAATCTTCGCCTTTGGCCACTTCTTCAAGAGGTATTCGCGGCATTGCTTGAGGGCCTGCTCGTGCGACGTTATTGTTTTAATTTCGCCTTCCTTCACTCCTTCCTGAACCATAAGGTTTTGATGGATATCTATATCAAATATCTTTTTGATATTGAAGTTGTGCTTGGCCATCGCGTGAACCGTTTCCGTTACAACACCTCCAGTAGAATTCTCAATGGGAAAGACGCCGAGGTCTATGGACCCCGCTTCAAGCGCAGAAAGAACGTTCTCAACCGATATCAGATACACAAGCGTGCTGTTCTTTATCTTACTGTCCTCAATATATTTCTCTGCAGCCTCTTGAGAGAAACTTCCTTGTGCGCCCGATATGCCGATTTTAATACCGTCCTTCGTTAGGACTTCGTTCTGCTTTCCTAGCGACCCGCGCACTTTTTCTTCAGCTTGCTTGAATCGCGTGAGCACATCTTGACAGTACGGATTGAAGAGGAAAACATCTTGAAACAATTTCTCATCGCGCCGGACGCTCTCCACAGCGTCCATCAGATAACCGAAAGACACTGTGTCTATATCGGTGCGCCCAAACCCGCCCTCAAGAACAGTCTGGCCGATCAGGTGCGTAAGAAAGAGCGTTTCTGCGATCTGCTTGTCATGGGCTTCCGATTTCATCTCCACGACATCAAATCCCAGTTTCTTTAGAAATTCTGTGAGGGCCACGTACTCCGGCACCGCAAGCGTGCCGTCCGTCATCACAATGCGGAAACCCTTCACGTCGCCTGCGCGTTTTTCATAACTCTCCGGCCCCCACATCGGGTGTGTCGCGAGGTAGCGGTGTCCTTTCGCCAGTTTTTTGAGAAGCCCCGCTGTGTGCACTTTTACTGTCGCAATATCAACGATGACGGTGTCTTTCCCCGCAAGCGGGACGATTTTCGCGAGCACTTCTTCAAACGCGTGAATGGGCACCGCAAGGATGACGGCGTCACATTTTGCCGTATCTTCATGGGTATACGGTTTAATTGCTCTCGTTACGCTCGTGCACGACATTATCGTGCCTGTGGGATTTTATGCGGCGCTTGGATACTTCTTGG
>JANLIP010000105.1 GCA_024654165.1 Candidatus Kaiserbacteria bacterium
AAAAATACGAAACTTTTCAATTATTGCTCATATAGATCACGGCAAATCAACGCTGGCCGACCGCATGCTTGAAATGACGGGTACGATAGAAAAGCGGGACATGCAAGAACAGGTTTTGGACAAGATGGATCTTGAGCGCGAGCGAGGCATTACCATAAAAATGGCCCCTGTCCGGATGAACTACAGACTACAGACCACAGACTACGTACTGAACCTAATTGATACGCCGGGCCACGTTGATTTTGCCTACGAAGTATCTCGTGCGCTTTCTGCTGTTGAGGGAGTAATACTTCTGGTGGATTCCACACAGGGCGTGGAAGCACAAACTCTTTCTGTGCTTGGTGTTGCAAAAAGCCTTGGGTTAGTAATTATCCCCGTAGTTTCCAAGATAGATTCGCCGAACGCGAGAATTGCGGACATTACAAGCGAACTTGCGCTCTTGCTTGGGTGTTCTGAATCGGAAGTACTTCCGGCATCCGGAAAAACGGGGGAGGGCGTGGATGACATTCTAAAAGCTGTCGTGGAGCGAATTCCTCCGCCGAAGTCTTCCGGGGGGAATCTGCAGGCGCTTGTCTTTGATTTCGGATATTCCGACCACCGCGGAGTGATTGTCTACGCGCGCATATTCGGCGGGCGTGTGGCAAAGGGCGATAGCTTGCGCTTAGTCGCAGCAAATGCTGACTTTATCGCGCTAGAGGTGGGGGTGATGAAACCCGGGGAAACGCCCGTAGAGGCGCTTCAGGAGGGCGAAATCGGGTATATCGTTACGGGTATCAAGAAGCCGGGCCTCGCTTCTGTGGGCGACACTGTTACCTCCGTGCGCTCTCCAGCACCGGCCCTCCACGGTTATCGCTCTCCCGCACCTGTCATTTGGGCGAGCGTGTATCCGGAGAACCAAGACAACCTGGTCCTTTTGCGCCAATCGCTTCAGCGATTGCGCCTTTCTGATTCATCGCTCTCATTTGAGGAAGAATCATCCGGCGTTATGGGCAAAGGATTCCGATGCGGTTTCTTAGGCATGCTTCATTTGGAAATAATCATTGAGCGATTGCGTCGTGAATTTACGCTTAATCTAGTTGTAACAATGCCTACGACTGTATATGAAGTCACGCACATGAACGGAAAAGTGGAAGAAATTTATGCTCCTGCCCGACTGCCGGATGACGGCACGGCAAAGAAAGTACGCGAGCAATGGGCGGAAATCTCCGTGATTTCTCCACCGGGATATTTAGGCCTCATTTCGCAGTTACTCTATGAGCACGAAGCGATAATAGGGGACACAGAAACTTTGCCGGACGGCAAGGCGAAGCTTTCATCGCAAATGCCATTGCGCGAACTGATGCGGGGTTTTTTTGACAAGCTCAAAAGCGTCTCATCCGGTTTTGCTTCGCTTTCATACGAGATAATAGGCCTGCGCGATGCAGATGTCGTGCGCCTGGACGTGCTTGTAGCAGAGGAGCCGGTGCCGGCGTTTTCTCGCATTGTGAGCCGAAGGCGCGTACGCACTGAAGCCGAAGCCATTGTGGAGAAATTAGAGAAGATTTTACCCCGCCAGCAGTTCGTACTAAAAATCCAGGCGAAAGCCATGGGGAATATAATCTCGGCCCGGCGCGTATCCGCCCTGCGCAAAGATGTTACCGGCTATTTATACGGCGGAGACATCACGCGAAAAATGAAGCTTCTTGAGAAACAGAAGAGGGGAAAGAAAAAGATGCTAGCGCGCGGGAAGGTAGATATCCCGCATGAGGTGTTCCTAAAGGTTATTAGGGACGCGTGATTCAATAATTGCCCGAAAGCATAGAGACGACACCAGGGGCGAAGAAGAGCACCATGCTGATGCTAACGAGGACGGCTACTACGCCCCATATATATTTCATGGCTTTTTTGGTGTTGCGGTGAAAAAGGAAGCTCATAACATTTTCTAGATGCTAATATTATAAGGTATGGAGAGATTTACGCAAAGCCCCGGCACTAATTTTGACATTGCGAAGCGTGTTTCAATCTACATCCGCGACGCGCATCGCCCCCCACAGTCAGCGACATTCAATTTCATGATTATCGGCTTCGCGGAAACACTATGTCAAATTTAGTGTGGGGGCAAAGACGCGACCCTCTGCGCTTAATAGGGAAACGCCTTCTTCTAGTTTTGCTGTTAGTTCTTGTGACAGTGGCATTATCCGGCGTGTGGAAGGTCTATCGCAAGGCGCAAGAATCCTCTGTCTTGCGGAAGGAAGCCGAAGCCCAGCTCTCGGATCTAGATAAAAGGCGGACTCAATTAGAGGCCGACATAACAAAGCTAAAGACTTCGCGCGGAATGGAAGAGGCTCTGCGGGAACAATACGGATTGGCCAAAAGCGGAGAGAGTGTCATCGTTATTGTCGATTCTCCTGCACAGGCTCCAGTAGTTGCAAGCTCTTCTGTGATGCAGTGGTTTCAGAGGACGCTCTCTTGGTGGTAATGGTGCGGATACGGAGAATCGAACTCCGATCTAATGCTTGGGAAGCACTCGTTTTACCACTAAACTATATCCGCAGAACTTATCAACACACAACCGTCATTTGGCATGATATACTAACTTTCCTTATTTATTAAATCTATAATATATATATGTCCACACAACCGCAGGTTACGATTTATTCAACGCCAACGTGTCACTTCTGCCACGCGGCAAAAGATTTTTTCACAGCTAATAATGTTCAGTTCACGGATTACAATGTTGCGACCGATCTCGCCAAAAGAAAGGAGATGATTGAGAAAAGCGGGCAGATGGGCGTTCCTGTCATATACGTTGGCGATGAGATGATAGTAGGTTTTGACGAGGCGCAATTGCGCGGGCTCCTGAAGCTATAATCCACAGTATCTATTCGACAGAGGGATATACAATCTAGACGAGCTCGCTCTATC
>JANLIP010000129.1 GCA_024654165.1 Candidatus Kaiserbacteria bacterium
GGTACGTTATCGTCAATTGAAGAACTGTCGCGAAGGAAACCCATAGGAGATACGGGATGTTAGCCCACACTACCAATTTCACATGCGGATACACGGCAAACATCCCCCAGATGAGCGTAGCGAGAACGAGGAGGACGTCGACCGCAGCAAGTTCGTTATTCTTGAGTCCGAATTGAATCCATGTGAATGCAAAATTGAAAACTAGATTCAGCGCGAACGGCACAGCGACCGAGGCCGGGATTTCTTTTTGCCAGACGCCCCAAAACACCTTGCCAAACGAAACGGCAATCAATACATACAGCACGCTCCACACCGGCCCGAATATCCACCCCGGAGGAGACCACGATGGCTTTATCAGAGCTTGATATGAACTATATTGATCCATAATTGAAGACGAATACCTGCAAAATTAATCTCTAAAAACTCACGGGGATTGAGATGGAATTGTCGTTTTCAGGAAGTCCAGACGGGTTGTCTTTCAGAAACACCACGGTTCCGGTTGCGGTCGCGGGCTTTTCAAAAGTAAGCGTCGCCTCAAACGGCACGAGGTCCGTCGTCATCCATTCGCCCTGCGCCTGCGCCGGCACGACGCCCAACTTTTCTCCGTTAGCATCCACAATCATTACCGGAAAAGAGGCTTCAAAATACCAATTGCCCACTGCCTTCCCGCTTACTTTGAGCGGGCTGGTTACTTTCTGATTCGGCAAAGGATTTGCAACTTGTATCAGGCGCGAAATATCCGTCTCCCCTTCAAAATCTTTCACCCATTCGCCAATTTCCATATTCTTAACATCCAGATGAATCCAGACACTCTTCCCGACAGAGGGCTGTGCCGTCATCGGCTCGCCGGGCTTTCTCTCGGCGAAATTTACAACCGCGCGGCCATCATGAATCTCCGTAGTCTGCGGAGCGATTCGGTCGCCTAAAAACATTGCGTTCGTCCCTTTGTACGTACCGTTTTCATTTACCGCGATGACCGCGTAATAGAATGTTCCGCTTCCGCCAGTATTTTGCGTGAGAATAAACGCGACATCAGGAACGCTGTCTCCTGTTAAATCCCCCACTGCCTCGTTGCCGAAGTATTGCGTGACGGTTTTAGAAGCCGAGCCTGGCGTGGAGGATTCCGCACGGCCGTTTACAAGAGTGACCGGCTGTCCTTGGATAATGTACGTGATATTTTTGTAATCTGATGCAACTTTTTGCGTGTTTGTTTTGCCTGTCCAAAACCACACTGCCCCGATGGCGATAATGATGAATATGGCCCCGATAACGCTTGATTTCTTCATCCCCCCACTATAGCACTCTCATTCCTGCATTGGGACCAGCTTGCCCTCCGTTGCTTCATCATTTCTTCATGATGATTTGATACTATTGACGGGCATTTCTGAACGGTCGATGAATTCATCATCATGAAGCACTTAAAAACTTAACTTATTTTCTAATCTATTTATGAATCAAAACAAAATCATCGGAGGCATTGTCCTTGCAGTTATCCTCGTATGGGGCATTTGGTATTTCTCTTCTTCAAGCACCGGCGGAATTGCCGGCACGCAGGATGAGACAGCCACTACTACTGTTGCCACAGGCACAGCTGCCAGCCCTGGTACAGCTGTAACGCCAGCCGTGTCTAACACATTCCGCAGTATCTTTACGCAATCAGGAAATCACGAATGTTTGTACGAGCAGGTTACCTCGTCTGGCAAGAGCAGCAGCAGAATATATATTGCGGACGGTAAAATGCGCGGAGAATTCCGCACAATATCCGGCACGACAAACACAGCAAGCCTGATGATATACAACGGGGGCATTCTATACAGTTGGAAAGAAGGTGCGACAACTGGCAGGAAATCAACTATTAGCTCTATGGCCGAACTTCCGGACGCGATTCCAAACGACTTAACAAGCGGAGGGGGTTTCGGTGTGAGCTTGGACAACGTCAGCTGGGATTGTCATGACTGGGCAAAAGACCCGGCCGTGCTCGTCGTCCCGACGTACGTGAAATTTTAATCGGCTTTCTGAAAATTACGCCGGTTAGACAACAAAACCGCTGCACGTGTGCAGTGGTTTTGTTTTGGTGCTGTTTTTCAGTTCAATCTAGCTAGCGGATTCCCGTGTCGCACTGTATTGAAGCTTGTGCGTATTGATTCGGAGAAACTGTAACATTTACCGGAGAACATCTGGGCAATGTCTGGCCTCCCTCGGCCGAGACGACGTAATTCCCTGGCGCGAGCGCGACTTCAAAATTTCCTTGCGCATCGCTTTTGGCCGTCGCGACCAAATTATTGTTGCTCGCGCGGAAAACAGAAATCTGCGTTGCATATCCCCTGTCGGCGCAATTAGGATCTGGCGGGTCCCGCATCACCGGGCACACGGGCCCGAGCATAACAGTTCCGCGCACGCCGGAATTGTGAGTCGGACTCGGACATAGAAATTCGCAGTTCGGGCCAGTGCGCCCGACATACGAGCCGTCCGGGCAAAGCCTCGCATCCATTGTACAAGCGACGCCCGAAGCCGGCTTGGGAACGACAGTAAATGTGAATCGATAGCCGCTTAACGGAACGGTCTGCGTTGAAAATTTCTGCGCAGGAATCACCGAAACAAGCGTGATGGTCGCATTCCCAACCACTTGAGGCTCGCTAATAGTGAACGTGAAATCTCTGTTGTAGGCATCAATCGCGGCGCGCACGCGCACAGTGCCGGCCCAGATGCACTGCACGTCTGCGGGGCAACGGCTATCCTCCAAGAGTTCAAGTACGCCGATAGTAGTGTCGTTTATCGTGGCGCTCGCGCCAATAGCGATGGTGTTTGTTGCACCAGAAGGACATTGCGTGAATTCACAATCCGGTCCCGTCCGTCCGACATACGAGCCGTCCGGGCACAGTTTCGCATCCATTGTGCAAAAGACGCCCGACACGGGGTTAACTCCCCGAATATTTCCAACATTGCCTATGTAGGCTATTGCTCCGCCCAAAACCACAAGCGCGACAACCGTAATCAGCTGTGCCTTTGTTACCATGCCAAGTATCATACAATCTGTGACGTGAAATCCCCGTGAATCTTACATCTTTAGACGTTACGGGTAGTTTCTCCCATCTCCCGTAATTGGGATTTTGTCTCCTAAATACTTCGGCAGTCTCTGTACCAGAAGGTCAAGGACCGCTTTTTCGTTGGCAAGTGTTTCGCGGACATAATTCTTGAAAAGGATATGTCCGGAATCGGCATTAATTCCAAAGGCATTCATTCCAAGATGGCGCGCGATAAAAACAGCGCGAGGCAAATGAAATGATTGAGTAGCGATTATCATAGATGCTACCCCGAAAACATCTCGGGCGCGGTACATCGTGCTGTAAGTGTCAAAGCCCGCATGGTCCAGAAATATATCCTCATCTGGAATACCTTTCGCGAGCAGATATTTGCGGACAGGATTCACTTCATTGTGGCTTACCGTGCTGTTGTCGCCGGAAACTAGAATTTTTGAGACTTTCTCCGCTTCATATAGTTGAATAGCCGTATTCACGCGGTCTGTAAAAATCGGAGAGAGTCCGCCGTTTATCAGAATTGCCGCTCCGGGAATCAGCACCACCTGCGCATTCGGCGCGCTCGCCACAGTATTGTATATATATGGTTTCGTCTCTTTGCGAATAGTTGCGTTGGCAACAACAATGAAAATCATTAATAGTCCAAACCCCCACGCAAGAAAATGGTACTCGCGCTTCATAACGGCATTATACGACCAAATTCAGATTCTATACTTTTGGTCTCCACCTGCCTGCCTCGGGCTCCCGATTTGTCCGCGCATTGCGCGGCCACAAATCGCAGTCCCCTTTGGAGGAGTCTAGTATCTAGAATCTGTTCTACCGTAATATTCAAGAAGTGCTTTGATGCCGGCCAGATTCCGCTCCCATTCAATAGTCTCGTGGGTTTGGAGTTCAACCGTAATTGCAGGAACGCCGATGGAGGCGAGCCACCCTTCGGAATCCCCCGTGACCTCGTACGCATCAAAAGATTTGACTGGCCTGTATCCCGATCCTGCGGAGTACGCATTCATAATATCCAGCGTCGCGGGCAGAATTCCTTCCTTGCACTCTGATGCATACACAGCATTGGCCTGCGAGTGCCAGAAGATAACAGCATCCGGATGAGTTTCTGCAACAAAATTCCGCAGGGCTTTCGCCTCCGGTTCGGAGAAGGCTTCTGTCCCCGCACTCACGGTTTTACTCTTCCACGTAGCTTCCGGCTTCCACTTGCAGTCAAAGTTGCGGTTGAGGTCTACCCCCCTCGCATTCATGCGCCCTGATTCCAGAATTGCTTTGTCTGTGGAAACATCCGAAATTTGAAATCTGCCCTCCTTACCGGTTACTTTGAAAACCCCATCGGGGTTAAGAGAAGGAATCACAGTCACGGTTACGTTCTTTGGAATTGCCTCGGGGTTGCCATTCAAATAATCCATGAATGTATACGCCAGCAGCACGCTGTTCCATTCGTACCCGCCGTGCATCCCGCCGGCAAACACGAGATGTTTCTCTCCGCTTCCAAAGCGGTAGCTTTCTATCTTGCGCCCCTCCACCGAGGTGCCGATTACTTTGTATATGGCCCCGGCATTCTTAGTCGCCACCGGTACAAGCTGCGGCGCTTTCTTGTTCAGTGTGAGAAACGCAAACACGCTGACACCCACGAGCGCGAAGGCAAGAATCGCCGCGACAACTGCGTTCTTTCTGAAAAATAACAACATTCTGTTTTCTATTGCCTGTTGCCTGTTCCCTATTGCCTACTACTTCGCGTAATACCCAAGCAGAGCGTCAACACCCTTCTGGTTCTTAGACCATTCAGTATCCGTGTGGTTCGTGAGGAGCACGCTGATTGCGGGAATGTTTTGCTTGGCGAGCCAATTTACCATGTCGCCGGTGATTTCGTAGAAATTAAAACTTTGGTATGCCGGATAACCGGAAGCGTCCGCGAATTTCTTTGTAAGCGTGTTGGTCTCCGCGGAAACTCCGTTGTGACAACTTGACGCAAATACCCCGCCGGCGGAACTGTACCACACAACAACCGCGCGCGGCTTGCTTGTCTCCACATAATTTTTCACGCCCATGCTTTCCGGCTCGGAAAACGCCGCGCTTCCCCCGCTCACATCTTTCGTTTGCCACTTACCGGTGGCTTGCCAGTCACAGTCAAAGTTGCGGTTGAGGTCTACCGTGTTCGCATTAAAGCGTCCGGCCACCTGCAGTGCCTCCGATGCGGGAACATCCGCAGCCGCAAAACGGGTTGAGGTGCCGACAGTCTTGTTGAGGCCGTCCGGATTCAGTACCGGTATGACCGTTACTTTTACATTTGCGGGAATTACGGCAGGGTTTGCTTTCAGGTAATCCATCAGTTCGTAGGCAACGAGAACCGTATTCCATTCGTATCCGCCGTGAATACCGCCGATAAACAGAAGCTCCGTGTCGCCTGTGCCGAAGTGGTACGCGGTAATGTCCCTGCCTTGCACAGATTTGCCGATAACCGTCTCGTTCGCACTGCTTGTTGCAACTGTTGCGTCATTCGTCGCTGTTGCTTCGGGCTGATTAGCCGCATCTCCGCCATTGGAGGCGCCTCTGATGAAGAAATAAGCGCCGATAGCGAGGATAATAATAACTACCACTGCAATAATTGTATTTTTCATATGCAGTAAGTCTACCACGATGCGTGGATTTTTTGTCTAGTAGTTAGTCCCTAGAAGCTAGAAGCTAGAAGCTAGAAGCTAGAAGCTATTTCATACCGTCCCAAAACGGCGTCTGTCGTGAAGAAGCGAGAGGAATGCGAGTACGGCGAAGATAAATGGTATCCAGTAGCCGGGCAAATACAACTGCGCCATTTCCCAGAGGCTTACCCACTGGATAGAGACCGAGCCCGAAACGGTCGCGACATTATCAAGCAGTGCTTTATCTTGCGTCTTTACCGCCGTCTGCCAATCTTGCGCATATTTGATGTTTGCATCCGCATTCTTCAACTGTGATGCGTACGATGAGTTCTCATTGGTAATCTGCTGATTCAGCGATACCAAGCTGTTTGATATATCTTGTATCTGGGC
>JANLIP010000132.1 GCA_024654165.1 Candidatus Kaiserbacteria bacterium
AAAGGCCAAACAGTTGGGTTTTTCTGATATTCAAATTGCCACGCTTACCAAGAGTACAGAGGATAAAGTACGCAAAGAGCGCAAGCGCCTGAAAGTTCTTCCCGTTATCAAGCAAATAGACACGTTGGCGGGCGAGTTCCCTGCCCAGACGAACTATCTCTACATCACGTATAACGGAACAAAAAGCGACGTGATGCACGGGAAAAATCGTGTTGTGGTTTTGGGAAGCGGTCCGTATTGCATCGGCTCATCGGTGGAATTTGATTGGTCCAGCGTTCAGGTTCTGAAAACGCTCGCGGAAAACGAGTACGAAACCATAATGATTAACTCAAATCCGGAGACGGTTTCCACGGATTATGATATGTCCAGCCGGCTCTACTTTGAGGAGCTCTCGCTTGAGCGCGTTTTGGATATTTATGAGTTTGAGAAACCGCGCGGAGTCGTGGTTTCAACCGGCGGACAGATTCCTAACAACCTTGCGCTCCCCCTTCACTCCCGTGGAGTAAAGATTCTCGGCACGAGTCCTGGAAATATTGACCGCGCGGAAGACAGGCACACATTTTCCAAACTTCTTGATCGTCTCCAAATTGACCAGCCCGCGTGGGTTGAACTTACGACGCACAAAGCGGCGGCGCGCACCGCGGAGAAAATCGGATACCCCGTCCTCGTTCGCCCGTCCTATGTTCTCTCCGGCTCCGCAATGAGCGTCGCGTACGACGAGATCTCGCTTCTTCGTTACCTCAAACGGGCAGTGGACATTTCTACCGAGCATCCTGTCGTTATTTCAAAGTTTATAGAAAATGCGCGGGAAATTGAAATTGACGGCGTTGCCTCGCAGGGCAAGCTAGTCATTTACGCAATTACCGAACATGTGGAAAATGCCGGCACGCACTCGGGAGATGCAACAGTCGTTCTTCCGCCCCAGCGCACGTATCTAGAAACGGTGCGACGCGCCAAGCATGTAACCAAAGACATCGTGAAAGAGCTTAAAATTACGGGTCCGTTCAATATTCAATTTCTCGCAAAAGAAAATCATTTGCAGGTCATTGAGTGCAACGTGCGCGCGTCGCGCAGTTTTCCATTCGTCTCCAAGGTGACGGGGTACAACTTCATAGATATCGCAACGCGGGCGATGCTAAAGCAAGATGTGAGCGGAGATTACCGCACGCTTGAACTGGATTTTGTAGCGGTTAAGTCTCCGCAATTCTCATACGCACGCATCAAGGGCGCCGACCCTGTTTCCAATGTGGAAATGGCTTCCACCGGCGAGGTGGCATGCTTTGGCGATTCGTTTGCAGAGGCACTGATAAAATCCATGCTTTCTGCCGGATTCCGCCTTCCGAAGCGGAACGTCTTGATTTCACTCGGGAAAGAAGAAAACAAAGTAAAAATGTTGCCCGCTCTGCGCGAGCTCGCAAAAATGGATTTTAAACTGTTTGCGACAGAAAACACGGCAGATTTCATGAACGAGAATGGCGTCACCTGCGACAAGGTGTATAAAATCAGTACGAAAAAAGAGCCGAGTGTAAATACTCTGATGGAAAAAGGGACTTTGGATTTGATAATAAATATTCCAACCCGCTCATTCGGCCGTGAGTCTACCGACGGCTACATTATCCGCCGAAAGGCAGTTGACTTAAACATTCCGCTCATTACCAATCGCCAACTCGCAGAAAGTTTTATCGTGGCATTTTCCGAGATGAAGGCGGGGCAATTAAAATCAGAATCTGTAACTGCGTACCGCAATAAGTCCAGAACCTAACCCTTCTTTTTCAAAACCCGTTTCAGATAGTACCCGGTGTGCGAACCGTCTGTTTTTGAAACTTCCTCCGGAGTACCCTGTGCGACGATTTTCCCGCCTCCAGCTCCACCCTCCGGTCCCATGTCCATAATCCAGTCGGCGCATTTGAGGACATCAAG
>JANLIP010000010.1 GCA_024654165.1 Candidatus Kaiserbacteria bacterium
GTTTCCACGCGCAAGATTCTTCTAATCGGACACTCGCAGGGGACTTTTTATACCAACGCAATCTATCAATATCTAATTAAAAATGGCGTGCCTGCGGAATCCATCGCCGTTTACAATCTTGCAACTCCTGCGAGCTATGTAGAGGGCGGTGGGCAATACCTGACTTCCGCGAACGACAGAGTTATAAATGGCATTCGCCCGCTGATTGGCAAATTCGGAGCGAACATGCCGCTAACCGCCAACATAACGATTTCTATTCCCGCTGACGAAATAAATGATAAAAACGGAGGGCATCATTTTTCTAGCAGTTATCTCGGAGAAGAACCAGACCGTATCGTCTCCGACATAACAAGCGTACTCGGGGGATTGAAAGCCGGCGCCTCGGCAGGAACAGAGGGATGCTTTACTCCTCCGCCTGCGACTCTTGGCTACAAAACGCAGGCGGTTGTATTTGCTGTTGCCGACCCTCTCGCAAAGACAGCATCCGTTGGAGTAACAGCCACAGGGCATGCAATCGCAACAGCCGTGCAAAAGGCGCAAGCAGCAGCTGCATATGCGACGAAAAAGATTCAAAGCGCATTTTCGGTTTTGTTTCAGAATCCGCCGCGCGCGAGCGCGGGGAGCCAGGGCTCCGCAGCCGTTTTGGTGCTGACCTCGTTGCCCGCGGCAAATTCTTCCATTCAATCAAAAACGGCAAATTCGCCCACGCCTACGCCTACGCAAGAAAATACCGCACCGCCGGATATACCAGCTAAAGCGCCCGATTCGCCGCCTATTCCAGTTCAGCCGCAAATTCCTATTCCGCAGAACATCCCGCAGAACATCCCGCAAGCATTCGGCCCGGCGCTAGTGAGCATCGCCCCGGGATTCGGAGGCGGGGGTGGGGCTCCAACCCCTGCGGTCGCGAGTTCGGTTGTTGAGGTTCCCCCGCCGGCACCAGTTATCGTTCCGCTCTCCGTCCAAACGCCCCTTGAAGGGGCGCTTGTCGCAACGTCATCCATAACTCTTTCCGGAACGACGACGCCTAGCTACTCGGTAGTTGCTTCATATGCGGACCTAACAGCGGCGGCCACCGCCGATGCCGATGGCAACTGGTCGCTCGCAATCACGCTTCCCGACGGCACGACGGCGATCGGCATTGTCGCCACCGACAGCGAGGGGAACACATCCGATGCCGTCACGCGCACTATTACCGTTGATACCGCCCCGCCGGGCGCGCCCTCCGCTTCCGTCTCTGAATGCACAGCATCTTTATCTTCCAGTTTCTGTCTAATACCGGCGACTACTGCAACGCTTGCGTGGTCGCCAGTCACAGGCACTGCGTATTATGCCTATTCTGTAAATAGCTTAACTTTTGCAACAACAACCGAAACCAGCGCGGCGCTCTCTTTGAGCGCGAGCGCATCCAGCACAATCTCTGTCGCCTCATACGATGCTCTTGGAAATTCTGCGACATCTACTCCATTAGAAGTTTACGTGCTCACACAGCCGATATTAATAAATGAAATCGCATGGTCGGGAACCCCCGTTAATTTCTCCGACGAATGGATAGAATTAAAAAATAATTCGCCATACGCTCTTGACCTCTCCCGCGTGGCAGTAGTTTCCGCGGATGGTTCTCCGTATATACAACTCTCGGGCACCGTAACATCCGGCGGATTCTATCTCATAGAGAGCCGTGCAGAGGCGACGAGCGCCGTTGGAGATTTTGTTTTTGCATTTGATGAACTCTCCAACGATGGCGAGGAGCTGAAATTGCAATGGGGAAGCGGAAGCGCCACGACCACGGTTGATCGCACGCCCTCAGTTTCCGAATGCACGGGCTGGTGTTCTGGTTTTGAAATTCTGCCCATGACGATGGAGCGCACCGCCGCGGGGGCGGATGGCTCTGTCGCGGGAAGCTGGCAGAGAGGAATAAGCACCCCCGCTTCCTTGGCCACAGACGCATCGGGCAACACGATTTCCGGCACGCCCCGAGCGGAGAACAGCGAGGGCGGAGACCCGCTCTTACCGCCTCCGTTTCCATTCACTGGCGAGATGTGAGCATTCGCAAATCTTGCGCAATCGCAAAAAAACGGCAATAATGCTCGGACAATGGCAAAGAAAACGGCTGCAAAATCTTCTAAAAAACCGCTTATCGGCTTTATCGGACAAGGCTTCGTGGGCAAGAATTATGCCGACGACATGGAGCGCCGGGGCTACGCTACTATTCGTTACGCCCTTGAGGAGCCATACAGAAGCAACAAGGAGAAAATAAAGGAAGCAGATATCGTCTTTGTATGCGTTCCCACGCCCACAAATCCTAAAGGCTTTGATTCCAGTATCGTTGAGGCGGGAGTCGGGCTCGCGGGCAAAGGAAAGATTGCAGTCATTAAATCCACATTGCTTCCCGGAACCACCGAGCGCGTGCAGAAAAAATATCCTGACCGCATTGTTCTCTGCTCGCCCGAATTTCTAAGCGTCGCAACCGCCGCATGGGATGCTGCGCATCCTTTTTCCAACATCGTCGGATTGCCTGTAGATAATGCAAAATACCGAGCAGCAGCAGAAAAGGTACATTCGGTTTTGCCGCAGGTTCCTTTCTCTGTCACTACAAAGAGCGTGGAAGCTGAAATTATCAAATACGCGCACAATGGAAGCGGGTACGTGCAGGTGATTCTTTTCAATATAATGTATGACCTTGCGGAAAAAATGGGCGCGGACTGGGATGTAATTCAGCGGGCAATTGAAGCTGACCCGATGGTTTCAAATCGCTATGCAAAACCTCTTCACAAAAGCGGGCGCGGTGCAGGCGGATTCTGCTTCATCAAGGATTTTGCCGCGCTACGCACTTTGTACGAGAAAAATCTCCCGCATGACACTGTGGGAAGCGCCGCACTGCGGGCAATTGAACACAAGAATATAGACCTTCTATTGCAGACGAATAAGGACATTGAACTGCTACAAGGCGTATACGGTCCTGGCGTAGTGACGCATCACGCGCACAAAGGAAAGTCGCGACGCTAGCCATGTAGAGTTAATAGCGCATCGTTTACTCTATGAAGCTGAAAGAGAATAATTATGCGTTCATTGATAGTCAAAATGTAAATTTGGCGATTCGTGACCAAGGATGGCGACTTGATTGGCAGAGATTTCGTATCCATCTGTTGGAGAAATATGGTGTCACAAAGGCATTTCTTTTCATTGGATATGTCGAAGGGAATAGCGAGTTGTATACCGCACTCCAAAAGGCAGGTTTTCTTTGCGTATTCAAGCCGACATTGACATACAAAGATGGCACGACGAAAGGGAATTGCGATGCGGAACTCGTTCTGCAAGCAATGATTGAGTATTCAAATTATGACAAAGCAATCATTGTTACGGGCGACGGTGACTTTTATTGTCTGGCGAAGTATCTCATAGAGCAAGCTAAATTAAAGGTTGTATTGGTGCCGAACAGATTCAAATTTTCAGCCCTGTTAAACTTTAGGGTTTGTCGCCCGCATCTCAGATTTATGAATGATTTGAAGGATCGTTTGTCCTATAAAAAGAAAAGGCCCCACAAGGACGGGACCTTGTAGGGTTGTCTTTTCCGTTGGTGATACGTACATTATATCCATGCTAATAGTGAAGTCAATATGAAGCTACTCATCACTACACAAGCGATAGATTTGGATGACCCAATCATGGGGTTCTTCTGCCGTTGGGTGGAAGAGTTTTCCAAACACTGTGCATCGGTGCACGTGATTTGTCTCAAAGAGGGGAGGCGCTCCTTGCCCGCTAACGTTCAGGTTCACTCTTTGGGTAAAGAACAAAAACTAGAAGCTAGCAGCTCGAAGCTAGCAGCTCGCCTGGCCTATGCCTGGCGCTTCTAC
>JANLIP010000017.1 GCA_024654165.1 Candidatus Kaiserbacteria bacterium
CCGCGCGCGCTTGCCAAACATTTGGCGCTTGGCAAGGCGCGCGCGGTCGCCCTTCGGCACAAAGAGGGAATTGTGATTGGGGCAGATACAGTAGTTGTATGCGAAGGGAGGATAATCGGGAAACCGCGCAGTGTGAAAGATGCCCGGGCGATTCTCGCACTGCTTTCCGGCAAAAAACATGAAGTTATTACCGGATTTGCGATTGTGGATGCAAAAACCGGGCGCACCATTTCTCGTTCTGCGCGTACGACTGTTTACTTCCGCAAAATAACATCACATGACATTAACGAGTACGTTAAAACGGGCGAACCGCTAAAAGCGGCCGGAGCATATTTCATACAGGGAGGAGGCTCTAGGTTTGTGCGCGAGATAAAGGGGGACTATTCAAACATAGTCGGTTTGCCGATGAAGGAGTTACTTGTCGAACTGCGAGAATTTGAAAGATAAGTCCGACGCTACGGTCGGACTCCGACAGCTTCGCTCGTCGGAGTTATGCACACCCTGCGAAAAAAGACATCTTGACATAAAAAACAGGTATACAATATATGGCAACATTCCCGCTCGCGCGGGTGTGTTGTCAGGAAAAGCATTAAAAAGGTCAGAGAAAATTTTATTAGCGTTTGTTTATCGGCGACGTAGGGCGAGTGAAATGAAAAAGTGTTTTCATTTCCGAGCCGAGGAGCCGATATGAGGGTTAGTACCCGATTATCAATTAGTAATTAGTTAATCAAATAATATGAAAGTGATTTCTATGTTTAGGAAAGAGGGAGTAGTGCCGGTAACAATCGCGGCCACGATATCTCTGTTTTTAGTTGTCTCCATAGTTCAGGCGACAACGACGATAAGTACGGACATTACGACGCAGGGCGCTTTGAGCGTTACCGGCGCAAGCACGCTCACGGGCCTTGTAACCAACGTCGCGGGCTCGGTGAACCAAGCCTCCTCAACAGTCGTCGGCGCGTTTACCACAACCGGTGCGAACTCTTTCGGAAGCACCCTCGGAGTAACCGGTCTGTCCACGCTAGCCGGCTATATCTCAACAGCATCGTCAACAGTAGTGGGCGCTCTGACCACGACCGGTGCGAATACATTCGGCTCAACTCTCGGCGTAACAGGATTATCTACACTGACCGGCTTTCTATCCACAGCCTCTTCAACCGTGGTTGGCGCCCTCACCGTAACCGGCACATTCAGTCCGGCACAAACTTCAGCAGCAAGCTTCACGGTTAGCGGTCTCACGACCCTTGGCCAGGCGTCCTCCACGCGCCTCTCCGTATTTGACACCGCATACTTCGGCGGCTCGGCAACATCCACATTTGATTCCGCAGGCAACCTAGTTGTGGTAGGCAATGCAACCTCTACCAATTTCTTTTCCACGACCGCAAGCAGTACCAACCTATTCTCGCAGGCATCAACTATCGGCACTCTCACTTTGGGGAACGCTCTCGCGGTTACCTCCGGCGGTACGGGCGTTACCACGTCAACAGGTACGGGGAATACGGTTCTTTCCGCAAGCCCGACACTCACGGGTACTGCAGTACTGGCGAGCGCAAACTTTAGCGGTACCGCAAGCACGACCAACCTCAAGGTTGGTTCGGACGCGGTGAGCACGGTATCGGGCATGATTCACGGCGTGTGTACCATCGCGGGCCTCAATGGCATTGTTGCTTCAACCACCGGACAAGTAACGTGTTCAGGGGCGACGGGCATCACTACAAGCTACAAAGTGTTCGTGATGGCGACGAGTTCCATCCCCACACAGCTCGTTATCCAATCGGCAACATCATCCACGGACGCCATCGAAGTTCGCTTCCAAAACACCGGCATTACGGGAGGAACTCCCGCGGCTGGCGCGGCATCGCTTAACTTCTGGGCTGTTCGCTAGTAGATAGCTATTATCAGCTAACAGCGAACACTCATGAAAAAACTGAAAAAAATCTTACTCTCGGGTTCAGTCGCCGCGCTGCTTCTGCCCGCTCTCGCGCTCGCGGCGTTTAACGACTTGACCGTCTCAACAGACGTCGTCTTGAGCGTCGGGGGAAACACGGTAACTGTTTCCGGAACGAGTGCCGTTATTGAATCAATGTCTGTCAGCGCCACTACCATCACAGTCGCGCTTCTTCCGGGTTCGTTTATAGAAGTTCAGTCCGCCGGAAAGACCATTGCGACAAACGCACCGGCAAATTACATAGTTACCGACACGTGTAGCGCGTCTACGGCCACGTTAAAGCTTTCCTCGTCAATCAGTACCGGTTCAATGACAATCACTCCGTCCGGCTCTGCATGTAGCGGCAACGCTAGCGGCAACTCCACGACTATTGTCTCAACAGGCAGCGGAAGCGGTTCTTCCGGCGGCGGAGGGGGCGGCGGTGGAGGCGGCGGGTATACTCCGCCGGCTGCTACAACCCCGGCTACTCCTGCTACTCCAGCAACCCCGGCTACTTCGGTAACCTCCGCAATCCCAGCCACTCCGGCGACTCCGGCATCCGCATCTCTCCCAACAGACTTCGGCATCGGAGCAAAAGGTGGAAACGTTGAAGCTCTGCAGACCCTTCTGGAGACGAAAGGATTCCTCACAATGCCGGCGGGCGTCGCAAAAGGGTTCTACGGCGCCCTGACGCGCACTGCCGTTCGCGCATATCAAAAGAGCAAGGGCATTTCGCAGACCGGCTATATCGGCCCGCTGACTCGCGCCGCAATTAATGCGGAACTCGGGGCTAGCGCTCCCGCCACTCCCGCCACTCCAAGCGCCTCTGCAGTTGCAAACGCTAACGAGAACGCAAGCTTCAAACGAGACCTAGAAACGGGCTCTACGGGCGACGACGTGAGGGCGCTTCAGGCGTATCTCAACAGCCATGGATTTGCGGTCTCTTCAAGCGGAGCAGGTTCTCCGGGAAATGAGACAACCATGTTTGGCGGACTCACGCGCGCGGCTCTCGCCAAGTGGCAGGCGTCTGTCGGCATTACGCCTGCGGCAGGATACTTTGGACCTAAGACTAGGGCCTATATAGCGGCGAATCCTTAGAAACTGCTGAAAAAGTTCACCTGCTTCGTTGCGGGACCCAAGCGCGACACTCGTCGTATGTAAAATACGCCTCGTGTCGCGCTTTTCCCGCGCCTCGCAATTGAAGCTTTTTAAGCAGTTTCTCAAACACCACACCGAGGACGGTCCTCGGTGCCGGCCGATTGTGAAATTGCCTTTTAGAATGATAGAGTTATCGGATGGTAAAAAAAGTCGTCACTATCGGCGGGGGGACGGGAAGCTATACCGTACTGCGCGGCCTGAAAAAATTTCCGCTTGATATCACGGCAGTGGTCAGCATGTTTGACAGCGGAGGTTCCGCCGGGGTCTTGCGCGATGAATTCGGCATTCTACCGCCGGGGGATGTGCGCAGATGCATCATTGCCCTTTCGGAAGGCAAAAAGCGCCCGATATTGCGCGACCTCTTTAATTTCAGGTTTGAGCAAAAGGGCAGTCCTCTAAACGGGCACAGTTTTGGCAATCTCTTGCTTCTGGCCCTCTCCAAAATTTACGGCGGGGAAATAGAGGGAATAAGAAAAGCGTCCGAACTGCTTGATCTCAAGGGAAAGGTCCTGCCGGTGTCTCTTGATAATGCGCATGTGCATGCCACCCTGGAGGACGGGACGGAAATAGCGGGCGAAGCGAACATTGACGTGCCGAAACACAACGGAGACCTAAAAATCAAAGAGTTGCGCCTCAAGCCGGACGCTAGCATTTTTGATGAAACGCGCAAAGCGATTCTGGAAGCGGATTTCATAGTAATAGGCCCGGGCGACATTTACACCTCCGTAATTCCGAACCTTCTTGTAAAAGGCATGAAGGAGGCGCTAAAGAAGAGCAAGGGGAAGACAGTAGCCATCTGCAATCTTATGACCAAGTGGGGCGAGACTAACGATGCGCCGGCATCCGACATGATGCGGGAACTTCTAAAATACAGCGGGCTGAAGAAATTTGATTATATTATTTGCAATACGCAAAAAATGGACCCCAAACTTGTCTCCGCTTACGCAAAAGAAAAAAAATACCCGGTTGTTTGCGATGCGAAACTGAAAGATTGCGCGAAGGAAGTGATAACAGGCGGCTTTTTCTGGGAGGTAGATATTGCAAGGCATGATTCCGGAAAAATAGCGAAAGTATTGGCAAAATTGCCATAAGGGTTAGTCTGACTAACCCCCCCCGCTTGGGTAATTAAATGAGAAACAAAAAGGCCGAGGATAACAGGGCAAATAGGGCTGGGAATATAGTCGCGTATTTGAAGAAGGCGTATCCGAAGCCCAAAAGCGAGCTCGCCTACAAAACCCCGTTCCAGTTTGTCGTTGCCGTCATTCTCTCTGCGCAATGCACGGACCGGGCGGTTAACCGCTTAACAGAGGGGTTATTTAAGAAGTACAAAACCGCGAGCGATTTTGCGCGCGCTGTGCCTGCAACTTTCCAGAAAGAAATCTCCACGATTCCTTTTTTCAGGAATAAAGCAAAACATATTATTTTATCTGCAAAGAAAGTCTGCTCGGATTTTGATGGGGGAATTCCTAAGGAAGCAAATCTTCTCCAAACGTTGCCGGGGGTCGGATACAAAACCGCTCACGTTGTATTAGGGGAGCTCTTTGATATTTGGGAGGGTATACCTACAGACACTCACGTACGTCGTTTTGCAATGAGGTTTAACCTCACTAACAACACAAATTTGACGAAAATTTCCAAAGATTTGGAGGCATTGATTCCAAAAAAGAATTGGAAATATGTCAACAACGGACTAATTTTATACGGACGATACGTGTGTCCCGCGCGCAAACACGACTGTACGAAGCATCCGCTTACAAAATTGTGGCCCAAATCTGCAACTCGCTGGATTGGTGCAAAGTGAGGTAATATGACGCAATGCAATGCATCGTAAACGGCCTAGCGACAAATTATGAAGAACGGGGGAGCGGAGAAGCCGTTATCATGCTCCACGGATGGAAAGACGACCTGCATACATTTGACGGCATTGCGTCCGTGCTTGGAGAGAATTTCAGAATAGTCAGGCTTGACTTGCCGGGCTTTGGCGGGAGCGAGGCACCCAAAGGGGACTGGATACTGGATGATTACGCAGGGTTTGTAAAGGATTTCCTCGGTAAATTAAGTATAAGCCCCGACACTTTAATCGGTCATTCTTTTGGCGGAAGGATAGCGATTAAAGGAATCGCGGCAAATAAGTTTAGTGCAAAGAAAATCATTCTTATTTCCTCTGCGGGAGTTGCGCGCAGGAAGACATTCAGGAACATGCTTCTTGCCGTCCTCGCGAAAGTCGGACGGGTCATCACCGCAATTCCGCCAATCAGTTTTTGGAAACAGGAAATCCGGCGGGGATTATACAGGAGTATCGGTAGCGATTATTTTCAAGCCGGAGCTTTGGGCGGGACATTCTTAAATATTATTAAGGAAGACCTTAGTTCTTCGGCTAAGAATATAATGCTTCCGACACTCATCATCTGGGGGAGCAAGGACAGTACGACGCCGATTAGTGAGGGGAGGCGCCTCAACCAGCTCATATCCGGTTCCACGCTTCGGGTAATTGAGGGGGCGGGGCATTTCGTGCATAAAGAACGGCCGAAAGAGGTTTCGGAGCTAATCAGAAAATTTCAAATATGATACCTAACTTCTTGTCGCGCTATCGTCCGCGCTACATACGCTCGCTCATCTACATGCTCCAATCGTGCGAATATAACGTGCGGGATTATCTGGCATGGTATCGGCGGACCAAAGATTTCAGCAGTGTGGAAGTACGAAAACAATTGGTAAAAACACCAAAGGCTACCGGGCTCTTCGTAATTATATGGATAATTGTAATTTTCTGTGTTGTTGGCGCCGTGCAATATGTGGGCTCTACCGGGAGCGACATATCACTCGTCATCGGCGTTCTACTCGTTCTTGCTCTGCCATTTTATTTGCCATATGTAATTATAATTCCGGTTCTACTCGCACGGGTTATCCAGAAACCGTTTGAATACGCGCTTATGAAGCGTGCTCGCAAGAAATTGGAACTGCACCAAGGGTTGCGGGTTGCGATTGCGGGCAGTTTTGGAAAAACAAGCATGCGCGAAATACTGAAAACTGTTTTGAGTGAAGGGGAAGCCCCGACACCACAAGGCCGGGGTCCCGACCGAAGCGTCGGGAGAAAGAAAGTCGCCGCTCCGCCCTTCAGCCACAATACACCAATCGGTATTTGCCGATTCATCAACGGCCTCAATGGCGATGAGGAAGTGCTTATTTTTGAACTCGGCGAATATTATCCTGGAGATGTAATGAAACTGTGCAAACTTATAGACCCGCAGATAGGCGTAATCACCGGAATAAATGAGGCGCATCTGGAGAAATTTGGGACATTGGAGAAAACAGCGGGCACGATTCTTGAGTTGTCAGAATATATGAAAGATAAGCCTATATATATGAACGGCGAGAATGGCCTTGCTCGCAAGCATGCTTCAGGGAATCATATTCTCTATTCACGCGATGGCGCAGGAGATTTCAAAACAGAAGATTTGCGAACCGGTCTGACGGGTACGAATTTTACTATGGTAAAAGACGGTATCAAATTGCCCGCAAGCTCTAAGCTTTTGGGCCTGCATAATGTCGGACCGCTTCTCGTTGCAGCGTGCATAGCATCTAAGCTTGGGTATACGAGCGCACAGACTCAAGCGGGCATTGCGAAAACAAAGGCATTTAACCACCGCCTTGAACCTAGCGAAGATAAAAACGGCGTTATTACTATTGACGACAGCTACAACGGGAATCCCGATGGAGTAAATGCAATCATTGAATTTTTATCATCAATAAAAGGGCATCGCAGGTGGTATGTAACGCCAGGATTGGTTGAAATGGGTGCGCGAACAGAAGAAGTGCACAAGGAAATCGGCCGGCATCTTGCTCGGTCAGGCATAGAGAAAATTGTTCTTATCAAGGATTCGGTAACTTCTTTTATTGAATGGGGACTGAAGGATTCTGGATATGCCGGGGAGATTATATGGTTCAACGATGCGCTACAGGCATATTCAGCACTGCCTCATTTGACAGTGAAAGGGGACATTGTGCTTCTGCAGAACGATTGGCCAGATCAGTACTCCTAATGGGGGTCGTTCAAAGGCCTGTCGTCTTTAACGGAAGATGAACCCGCACCGTTAAAAACGACAGGCCTCCTCTCTGGAGCTGGGGGTATCCTAATCCTCGCCCATTTTGTTAAATTGCGTACAATGGGTTACATGAAGAGTATTGCCGTAATCTTTGGGGGCAGAAGCGTTGAGCATGATGTTTCCATAATAACGGCGCACATCCCGATTATTGATGTGCTTCTTGCGAGCCAAAAATTTGATGTGATGTCCGTGTACATCGCGAAGGACGGCTCTTGGTATTCCTCGCCGGCGATGAACGATTTGACATATTTTAAAAGCCCAGATTTTGAGGCACAGCTTGCGAAGGAAAAGAAAGTGCAACTTTCTTTTGATAAGGGACTATCTCTCGTGTGGCCGGGGGTTTTCTCAAAATCCGTGCGCATAGATGTCGTATTTCCGGCTATGCACGGCACGTATGGGGAGGACGGAAGCCTGATGGGATTGCTCCGCATGGCAGGCGTGCCGTTCGTCGGCTGTGACATGGCCTCTTCAGCGGTTGCCATGGATAAGGCGCTTACCAAGCAAGTTCTTTCCGCAGAGGGGATTCCTGTGGTTCCGTATGTCTGGTTTACGAAGAAAGAATGGGCGGATGAAAATGCGGGCGTACTCGGCCGGATATCAAAATTGAAACTCCCTGTCTTTGTGAAGCCAGTTCATCTAGGGTCTAGCATAGGGATTACAAAAGCAAAAAATGAAGCGGAATTAAAAAACGCCATTGAAGTAGCTCTGCATTATGACGACAAGATTCTCGCGGAGGAGGGAGTGGAAAATTTGATTGAGGCAACACTCCCAATAATGGGCAATGATGCTCCGCGCGTTGCGGAAGTTGAACGCCCGCTCAATAAAACAGAGCTTTTTGATTTTGATGATAAATACATGTCGGGCGGGAAAAAGGGAGGGGGGGCAAATAGGGCATACAGCCAAATTCCCGCCGAAATCGGCGATGACCTCACTGCGCAGGTAAAAGATTTGGGTGTACGAGTTTATA
>JANLIP010000019.1 GCA_024654165.1 Candidatus Kaiserbacteria bacterium
TCAACGCAAAAACGCTTGAACGCCTCGTAATCATTTTTAACTTCCTCGTATTGGCCCTTCAGATATTTCTGCTGGTACGCTTCTTTGAAAAGCGCGGGGCCGTTAAATTCTATTTCAAACTTAATGCGGTAGACGCCGATGCCGAGCACGGTTGACTTAAAATCAATAACACGCTCTATAGACGGCTCGGCAACCAAGGCCGCGATTATTTCTTCGCGCTCACTTTCGGGGATTGAACGGCCCAAAAGATACGAGCGATTCTTGCTGATGAGTATCACCGCGGTCGCCCCGAGCAGGATGCCGATTACTATTGAGCCAATCCCGTCCCACATCACATTTTCTGTATAGTATGAAATACTCAGGCTCGCTGAAGCTACCAAAACACCGATAAGGGCAGCGCTATCTTCAAGATAGACCGCCAAAGTGCTGGGATCTGCGCGTCCAATCCTCTCACTCCATGACGCATCCGGATATGAAGCCCTTAGACCGCGCTCTGCAATCCAGAGTGTTATAGCCTCAATAACAAATGACGCCGCAAGCACCAAAAAGACAAGTGCGTGTATTTCAATGGGCTCCGGACGAATGATTGAGGAGATTCCGTTGTAGAGCGTAACGCCCGCGCCGACGAAGAAAATCCCGCATGCCGAGAGGAGCGCCCAGAAAAAGCGCTCGTTCCCGTATCCGTAGCCGAAATCTTCATCCGATTTTCTGGAGGAGCGCTTAACTCCAATGAGAAGGAAAACCTGGTTCAGCGTATCCGCAAAACTGTGTACGGCTTCGGAAAACATAACGCTGGAACCGGATGCAAGCGCCGCCAGTGCTTTAATAAACGTGACCAGCGCATTGCCTACAATCGCCGCCATCACGGGAATGAGTCCTACTGTCCGTACTGCCATTCTTTTACTTTATCACAATTGGGAATATTCGAGCGCTTTTCCGGCGAAAACAGCTTTTGCTCCCAACATCTCTTCAATGCGCAAAAGTTCGTTGTATTTCGCGACTCTGTCGGTTCGGCTCACGGAACCTGTCTTAATTTGCCCAGTGCCCAGCCCTACTGCCAGATGCGCAATCGTCGTATCTTCGGTCTCTCCGGAGCGATGCGAGATGATTGCGCGCCAGCCGGCTTTGTGCGCCATATCAACTGCATCAATTGTTTCTGTAAGCGTACCGATTTGATTTACTTTAATCAGAATCGCGTTCGCGGCCTTCTCCGTAATTGCGCGCTCAAGAAATTTCACGTTTGTAACGAGCAGGTCGTCTCCTACTATCTGCGTGCTCCCGCCCAGACTTTCTGTAAGTCTTTTCCATCCGGCCCAATCGTCTTCGCCAAGTCCGTCTTCTATGGAAACAATGGGGTATTTCTTTTGTAAATCGGCCAGCCATGCAATCATTTCCTCGGAAGAAAATTTCTCTCCTTCTCGCGCGAGCACATATTTTCCGTCAACCAGAATTTCCGATGCCGCTATATCAAGAGCGAGAACTATGTCCTTGCCGAGCTCATACCCCGCTTTTTTCACCGCCTCCGCAATAAGGGAAAGAGCCTCTTCGTTTCCCCCCTGTACGTTCGGTGCGAATCCACCCTCATCGCCCACCGTTGTTACATAACCTTTCTCTCCGACTATTTTCTTAAGCGATTGAAATATTTCCTCCATCGCGCGCAGTGCTTCGTTAAATGATTTTGCGCCGACAGGCATAATCATAAATTCTTGAATGTCGGTGGAGCCGGCTGCGTGCTTCCCGCCGTTTATGATATTGCACTGTGGAAGCGGCAATATCGGCTCCCTGGGTGCGGATGA
>JANLIP010000037.1 GCA_024654165.1 Candidatus Kaiserbacteria bacterium
TGTATAATCGCCCGCTTTTTGTCCAGGTTCAAATTCTGAAAGAAGCGCCCCGCCTGATTTGAGTATCTCGCGCGCGAGCCCTACATTGGCCCGCGGGTAGAGGACGTTCCAATCAAGTCCCGAGCCCGGCACTGCCACTGTTGTTAAACCTGCCTCTAGAGCCGTCTTGTGCGCCATGGCGTCCACTCCATATGCGAGGCCTGAAACTATAACAACCGGGTATCCCTTGAGACCGCTGATCAAATGTTCGCACGCTTGCCTGCCATACGGGCTCATCGCGCGCGAGCCCACAACAGTAAGCCACTTGTTTTCAAGACTCGGCAGATTCCCTCGCACATATAATTGTGCCGGCGGGTCGGGGATTTCTAGGAGGAGCGGGGGAATATCCTCTCCCTTCAATTTAATTACATCGTCCATGGAAAATATTCTACCATTTAAAAAAGCGACGCGGTTTCCGTTCTAGGAAACCGCGTTGCTGAAAGCGGGCCACGCAGAGGCAACCGCTATTACTTATTGCCGGTCCCGTGGTATGCCCGGTCCACTTTGTAAGAGGCGGGGGTTCTCCCTCTGTTACTGCCCGATTGTGGAAAAAGGGCGCGACTCAGGACTTTCAAGTCTTGTTCCCGCAGTGGCAACCCACTATCCTTGCGATCATCAAACATCGTCAGTTCACGCCTGGAGCGTTGCATGATCGGAGCCCAGGCTGCAATCTTGCTTGCGGATTTCTCAACAAATTCGTTGAGCAGAGCTAACGCGGCATCTCTATCTCTGTAGAAGCTCGCAATGCCATGCATTGCTATTTCAAACAGTCGCTCGCAACGCTGCTCCTCCTTCGCCATCAGTACATCTTCCCTTGAATGGGGTCTTGTGCCTTTCGTTTTCCTTCTAATACGCATTTGCGCTCTCCTTGGATTAGTTTTCCATGTTTCAAATAGCGGTTTGTGAAGCAGTCAATCTTATACACTGAATGTAGTATGTCGTCAATTTCTACGTTTAGGAAAAGCACGCCCGAAATTACCAAAAGATGTAAGTTTTTAGCATTCTGGTAAGCTAAGTGAATCTGTATGGAAACAACATCTGTCATAAAAAGCCTGCATGAGCATATTGTCTCGCTGGCAAAAACTGCACCGGAGAGGACGGCGCTTCTTTCGTGCAACGAGGAAGGGAAAGTTTTGGAAGAAATAACATTTGCAGAATTGTCAGAAAAGATTGAATCTGCAGGGAATTATCTTGCGGGTCTGTCTCTTAAAAGCGGTGACAGAGTCGCGCTCGCTTTCAGCAATTCTGCCGAGCTTTTGATATTAAGCTGGGCCTCCTGGAGCATGGGCGTTGTTACTGTTCCTTTAGATATAAAGAGAGACACGGCAGAGCTTCATCAATACAAAATCAAGTTAAGCAATGCAAAATTGCTGATAGCGCAAAAAGGGCTTCTGAAAGATGCGGACAAGAATAATCTTCAGGAAGTAAAAATAATTGAGTTCGCCGGATTTCCAAAGAGCGCAAGTACAAAAATTGAGTGGAGGCCGGATCTTTCGCACGAGGCGCTCATTCTTTTTACGTCTGGAACAACCGCACAGCCCAAGGGCGCGAAACTGTCTTTGGAAAATCTGGTCATTAACGCGGAGGGGATTAAGAGCTGGCTTCGCATCGGCCCGGAGGACAGGTTCTTGGTAAATCTTCCGCTTCACCACATTAATTCCACGACATTTTGCCTATCGGCGCTTCTCGCCGGCGGGAGTATCGCGATTCCGCCCACATATTCAAATTCGCATTTTTGGGGTCAGGCCGCAAAAACAGGCGCCACGCTCACTTCAATCGTTCAATCAATACTGTTTGATCAGTTGAGCCAAGGCGATGAATACGCCAAGGTGAAGGGCGAAATAAAATTGGGCCGAATCCAAATCGGTTCCGCGCCCGTGGTCGCGCAAACTGCGGAGGAGTTTATAAAAAAATTTAAAATCCCGCTTTATCAGGGCTATGGCCAGACAGAGACAGCCCTTCGTGTGACAGGAGTGCCAATGGGCTTGCCTGAAGAAATTTACGCGCGACTTGTGGAAGAAAATTCTATAGGCGTGCCGATGTCTTGGGCGGATATTCAAATAGCGGATGAGGAAGGGAAAATCTTGGGCGAAAATGAAGAGGGGGAGCTAGTGGTCAAAGGGCGCGCAGTGATGGAGGGGTATCTTGGCGGGGAGCCCGCATTTAGAAACAATTATTTTTTGACGGGAGATGTTGGGTTTTACAAAACAATAAATGGACAAAGGTTCTTTTACC